>DLTN01000006.1:15302-28227 GCA_002500925.1 Gemmatimonadales bacterium UBA7835
GACATCGCGTGGGCTGCTGGCGCTTACTTTATGATGTTCCTCGGAGTCTCGATCTTTGTGATCTACCTACCCACCTGGCTTGAGCGCTCGGTTGGACTCACGGGCGGCCAAATCGCACTTATGTTCGTGGTGGGCGGCGTAGCAAACGTCCTCACGGGACCAAACGCAGGAAAACTCTCCGACAAGATCGGTCGAAAGGGAATTATTCTGATGTCGTGCGTCGGCCTCTCGATCCTCATGTTCCTGACGACTCAGTTTATAACGGGTCCCGTTGCCGCTTATGTGTTTTTCTTCTTTACGATGGTCCTGGTCGCAATGCGAATTAGTCCATTTTCAGCCCTGTTAACCGCGCTAGTATCAGACGAGCGGCGAGGTTCCCTGATGAGCCTAACAGTTGCCCTCGGCCAAGTCGGTTTCGCACTTGGCGGAGCTGTTGCAGGGCCACTCTACGCTGACATTGGCTATGCATCGAATACCGTACTCAGTGCAGCGTTCGTCTTAATAATGGGTCTGATCGTCTGGTTCTTCGTACCTGAACCACCACGTGAGTCCGACTAATCGCCTATCTACAAAACCCGCAAAGGTTCGGAGGTTCTTAAACGACACGAAACAAATCAGCTTAAGGCGTAGTGATTACGGGTTAGCTTAAGCAGCGATGACTCGCTTGCGTCGGACTGCTAAAACCCGCGAGTTTACCTGCCTTCAGGAACGTTCTGAGGCCTTATTCGTGGAGCCCTGAGAAGAGCCGTGCATTTAGATTTTGAGCGCGACATCGTTGAGATCCAGGCGCAGATCGATAAGCTCCTGGACCTCGCCGAAAGGCGAGACATTGACGTGTCTAATGAAGTGAAGGTGCTGCGAGGCAAGCTCCAAGAGCTCAAGGTACGAACCTACGCCAACCTGACGCCTATGGAGCAGGTGCAGGTAGCGCGACACCCGCAACGTCCATACACCCTGGACTATATCAGCAGGATCTTTAGCGACTGGGTAGAGCTACACGGTGATCGAGGTTACAGAGATGACGAAGCGATAGTCGGCGGATGGGCTAGACTCGAGGACCGATCAGTCATGATCATCGGCCAGCAAAAAGGCCGGGATATGAAAGAGAATCTGCGACGAAACTTTGGAATGCCCCACCCCGAAGGCTACCGAAAGGCGCTGCGGCTTCTAAAGCAGGCGGAAAAATTCGGCCGTCCAGTCATAAGTTTCATTGACACCCCTGGAGCCTATCCAGGACTCGGTTCAGAAGAACGTGGAATCGGAGAAGCGATTGCCTTCAATCTCCGGGAGATGTCTCGCTTGAAGGTGCCAATCGTCTCAATAGTAATTGGTGAAGGCATGTCAGGTGGTGCGCTCGGAATCGGTGTAACCGATCGAATTCTCATGCTCGAGCATGCAATCTACTCAGTCATTTCACCAGAAGGCTGTGCAGCAATCCTTTGGCGTTCGGCAGAGCACAAGGAGAAGGCAGCTAACGCCCTGAAGCTGACCGCAAAGGATCTGCATGAGATCGGTATCTGCGACGAAATCGTGCCAGAACCAACCGGCGGCGCTCACGAGGATTGGGACACGACAGCTAAGGCTTTAGGAGAGGCTCTTGCGCGAACTATACCAGCGCTTGAAAAACTCTCTATAAGCAAACTGCAAGCACAGCGCTGGGACAAGTACGGGGCCATAGGCGCATGGCGCGAAGACTGAGCGGGGACTCGAGGTTGGGCACGATCGAGCGCCGGTTCTTGACTACCCCGATCTACTACGCATCGGGGGAACCGCACATTGGCCATGCATACACCACGATCCTGACGGACGTACTCGCTCGCTTTCACCGTCAGGATGGCAAGGACGTCTTCTTCCTTACCGGCACTGACGAGCATGGACAGAAGATTCAGGATGAAGCTGAGAAGCGAGGTGTCGAGCCGATTGAGCTCTGTGACGTAATGGCGGAGCGCTTCAAACAAGCGTGGGACAGGCTTGGCATCTCATACGACCGATTCATCCGTACAACAGAAGACCAGCATAAAGCGACCGTTACAGCATTCCTGCAACGACTCTGGGATCGCGATCAGATCTATGAAGGAACGTATTCAGGCTGGTATTGCGTCTCTGACGAGCGTTACTGGACTGAGAAAGACCTTGGAGAAGATCGCACCTGTCCTATTTGCGGCCGAGAAGTCACCTACGTCGAAGAGAAAAACTATTTCTTCAAAATGAGCGAGTGGCAGGATGCACTCGTCAAACAAATTCAAGACAACCCAGACTGGATTGTCCCAGAGATCCGAAAAAACGAAATACTCAGCTTTCTGAAACAACCGCTCGGCGACCTCTCCATATCGCGTCCAAAATCGCGCCTATCTTGGGGGATTGATCTGCCATTCGACCGAGACCATGTAGCATATGTGTGGGTCGACGCGTTAATCAATTACCTCACTGCTTCAGGTGCAATCGATCCCAGCAGGGCAGACGGCGAACAGGGTTTTGAAGATGTAGCACTCTCGTGGTGGCCTGCAGACATGCACCTAGTCGGTAAAGACATCCTTACCACACATTCCGTGTATTGGCCGACGCTGCTTATGGGTGTCGGGCTTCCGGTACCGCGACAGATCCTCGCTCATGGCTGGTGGGTTGTAGGAGAGACGAAAATGTCAAAATCGCTCGGTAATGTCGTGGACCCACTCATGCTAAGAGATACGTTCGGCACGGATGCGGTTCGTTGGTACCTCATGCGGGAGATGCCCACGGGTGCCGACGCGTCGTATACACCGGAACGGTTCTTAGCACGTTATGATGAGCTCGCCAACGTGCTGGGTAACCTGGTGAGCCGCTCCACGTCGATGATTAACAAATATCGCGCTGGCCTCGTGCCTGACGCAGCTTCTAACGGACTTGACCCTGAAGTTGATCACGCACTCGAATCAGCACGCTCAGCGATAGAGCGACTGAAGGTGCATGACGCATTTGCTGCCGCGATGGACTTAGCTCGAGCCGCTAATGTCTACATCGAAGAGCGTAAGCCCTGGGCACAAGCAAAAGATCCTGAGCTTGCTACCGAGCTTGACGAAACGCTCGCGACGCTAGCGCGAGTCTTGGTCGTGCTCTGCGCATTATTCCAGCCAGTGGCAACCGAGAAGATGCATGAACTCGCGCTCCGCTTGGGACTAGATGGCGTTCCAACCTTAGAAAAGGCAGTAGCTGAGGACATGACCGGTAAAAGATTGGCAACAGGAGACCCGCTCTTCCCGAGAGTGCATCCAGAGTGGATGGATAAGACGACGTGATCCCAACATCGGCCGCCTTCAAACAATGCAGTGTCAGCTCGCTTGACCACGCTTTTCAATGATAAGTAACTTTTCCGTCGGAGTCTGTCGGTCTCGGGGCCACATCTACCCCGCTGAGCGTAGGACTGAATCACGCGCTCACGGAATGTGAGGGAGAACTGTGGCTCGAGACAAATGGACCCTTCTCGTTATGCGAGGACTGGACCAACCAGCCAAACAATACTCGCTTTCTCCACTCCTGAGGAAGCTGATCGTGGCGGCAGGTGTGGCCTCGGCCATAGTCGTATTTCTGAGTGCTAGTGTCGTTGGTGTCGGCTTACTCAATCAGTCGCAGTTAGCAGACACAGAGGCACGAAATAGCACACTCGAAGCCGGACTGGCTCAGCTCCAAGAACAGATTGCGAATCTCGAAGCTACACTAGACCGAGTCGCTGAAGACGATGCCCACTTCCGCAATCTGGCTGGACTAGAGACCATCAGCCCTGAGGTCATGAAGGTTGGTGTGGGCGGGCCAGGTATGGGGATGTCTGAATCCTTGCCCTTCTCGGAAACGGACTCTGAGACCGCGACGCAGATATACTCCGCTGTCTACGATCTCAGTGAACTGGAGAGGCGCGCCAAGCTGCTCTCCGAGAGCCTGACCGAAGCTACAGACTCGGTTCGTAACTACAGAGAGCTACTCGAGTCTACGCCATCAATTCTCCCAACAGAGGGGTGGATCAGCAGTGGGTTCTCTAAGTCGCGAGTGCATCCGCTTCATCATTTGCCGATGCCTCATTTAGGCATCGATATTTCTGCGCCAGCTGGCACTCCGATAGTGGCTGCCGCGAAGGGTCGCGTGACTCGATCACGTTGGGTCGTAGGATACGGACTCACTATAGAGATCGACCACGGTTTCGGGTTCACAACGCTGTACAGCCATGCTTCGGAACTGGTCGTTCAGGCTGGTGAGAACGTCACGCGAGGGCAAGTTATCGCTAAGGTCGGCAGCACTGGGACCGCGACTGCACCGAACCTACACTACGAGGTGAAAGTTGATGGAATCGCGCAGGACCCGTACCGGTTTATCCTGCCAAACCTCAGTCGGAACTGATTGCGGACAAAGTGTTACTGAGGGTTCGAGGATCATCGCCATGATTTTCTTAGCACCGTCGAAAGGTTGATCGGCCTTTTTACGGTCACTAGCTTCGAGGCTTCGGATTCATCTTTATACGATCGACGGAGACAGTTTCATGAGAAGGTCCATCCCGTTTGCCCTCATCCTCGCCGCAGCCGCCTGCGGTCCGGCCGAGGTTGTAGTAACAATGGAGATCGACGTTCAGAATCCCGATGCCGAAGGCACAATGCAGCTTGCCCTCTCAGATATCGAGGTGCAGCTGATTCCTTTCGACCGTGACGTCGTCTTTGATTCGATGACGACTGCGTTTGGGACACCGGAACCAGAGGTGCCACAGGACCTCATCGAACAACGTGCCGAAGTCCAAGCAGCTCAGGCGGAGTGGGACGCTGCGACTCGCCGTTGGGCGACGATTCGCGATACTCTACAGAAACTAAGTGGCGTGCTTGAGACGCTGAATCGTGGGTCCGGTGACTACGTCGTCTTGTTCCGCGAGTTCAACGACTGGGACAGTCAGCTCGGTGCTGCTGAGCGAGCGCAAGAACGCACGTTTTCCGCATTCGACGCACTACAGCAGGGTACAATCCGTGCATCGGATTCAGTGCGGGTTTTGCAGGACAACTGGGCGGACGACGCATTTGCAGGTGTTGGAACTGTCTTCGCTGAGAAACAGAGCGTACTTGGATTGGACTGGGTCATGGACACAACGGATGCCAGTGGCGTAGCCCGGGGTGGCCTAATGGTGAAACCAGGACAGTACTGGATCTACGCTCGCTACGAGCAGGCCTATACGGAACTCTACTGGAATGTTCCAATCACAGTGGAAGGGGGGGAGCCTCTGACCGTTTCGCTCACGCGCTCTAACGCGCAGGAGCGCATCAAGCTCTAGCTTGCCAGTCGGATTTGGATCCGGCAAACTTCAAGCTATATGAACCGCCCGGGCGCACACTGCGTCCGGGCGGCTTTCCTTTAGGCCTCCGCACGGTATCCTTCCCAGATTGACAAGCGCCCCCAAAAACCTCCGGGGTCCGCGTTCTGGACATCGGATTATCTGCTTTACACATGACCACGAGCCCTAGCCCCACATTCGAGATCGACGAGCACTCGATCGGCTGGATCATATTCGACGATCCAGAACGTTCTGTTAATGTGCTCACCGAGTCGGTGATGCGGCGGCTTGCAGAAGCCACTAATGAAGCCTTGCGCGCATGCCAAGAAGCACGCGTGCGAGCAGTGGTAATTCGTGGCAAAGATGACTCGTTCATTGCTGGTGCAGATATCAACTTGATCGGTACCACCGAAGATCCTGAGATTGCAAAGGAATCCATCGAACTCGGTCAGGAGATCTTCTCCGGCATTTCTAGTCTACCCGTCCCCACCATAGCTGCGGTGCATGGAGCCTGTGTGGGAGGAGGGGTGGAGCTATCACTCGCTTGTGATCATCGGGTGCTATCCAGCTCCGATAGCACCACGATGAGCCTTCCAGAGGTTCAGCTTGGAATTCTGCCAGCCTGGGGAGGGACAACGCGACTTACCCGCCTTATAGGGCTGAGGGCCGCACTCGATATGCTGCTCTCAGGAAGAAAGGTCTCACCCGCAAAAGCAAAGTCCATCGGATTGGCATCGGAGGTAATTCCAGCAGCGATCTTCCACACTTCAGTACAGGAATTTGCACAAAGTATCCTCAGTAAAAAGAGAGGGCCCCGTGCCAGAAAACGTCCTGGCCTTGGACAGCTCCTCGATGCTACACCTCTTGGAAGAAGCATTGTTCTAAGAATGGCGAGAAAGAAGGTCGCCAAGCGTCTCGGAGGACAATACCCGGCGCCCACAGCGATTTTAGAAGTCTTGACCAGGACTGTGGGAAAATCTGTCGCGGAAGGTCTCTCCGCTGAAGCAACTAACGCCGCCATCCTTCTGGTAAGCCCGGTCTGCAAAAACCTTGTACACGTATTCCATCTGCGTCAGATGTCCAAGAAGGGCACGGGCATACCGACAGATTCAGCAGCAGGGCCGAGGGCTATTTCGAAGATCGGTGTTCTCGGCGCTGGGGTCATGGGGGGCGGGATTGCACAACTTGCAGCATCCCGAGGGGTGGTGACCTGGATGAAAGACATCGAACACGGAGCGGTCACAAGAGGACTCCAACACGCTCGAAGTCTGATAAGAGGAAAAGTAACTAGGCACCGAATGACCAATTCAGAAGCACGCCAGGCGATGGACCGTATCTCGGGGGGCGTCGCCTATCACGGTCTTTCAGGTTCCGACATCGTCGTCGAAGCTATCGTCGAAAAAATAGAGCTAAAGAAAGCGGCCCTCTCCGAGCTAGAGGAATACCTGTCGGATGACTGCGTAATCGCAACAAACACCTCATCTCTATCTGTCAAAGAGATCGCAACTGCACTCAAGCAACCACAGCGGTTTTGTGGCATGCACTTTTTCAACCCAGTACATCGCATGCCCCTTGTTGAGGTGATCCGCGCTCCCGAAACATCGGACGCTGCGATCGTCACGACCTACCAGCTCGCTCTCAAGCTCGGCAAGGTTCCAGTCGTAGTCAGTGACGGTCCCGGATTCCTAGTTAACCGAATTCTGGGACCGTACATGAACGAAGCCGGATTCTTACTGTCCGACGGTGCTTCAATCAAGATGATTGATGGCTCAGCCAAGCGCTTCGGCATGCCTATGGGACCACTTCGCCTCTTAGACGAAGTAGGGATCGATGTCTCAACCCACGCAGGGTCATCTCTCTATCAAGCTCTTGGCGAACGCCTTAAACCAGCTCCCGCCCTAGTAGACCTTGGGAATACAGGGAGACTAGGGAAAAAAGGAGGAAGGGGATTCTACCTCTACGAGGAAAGCCGAGAACGACAAATCGACGATACCATCTATGTCGAGCTTCCGTCCGTTCCAGCACCTGATAGCAACCGGCCAAGCTCTATCTCCGGAGAGGAAGGACAAGGCCAAATCCTACGCCGGCTCGTGCTTGCAATGATCAATGAGGCAGCTCGAACCCTCGAGGAGGGAATCGTGATTTCAGCAGCTGAAGTCGATCTTGCTATGATCATGGGCACCGGATTCCCTCCTTTTAGAGGAGGCCTGCTGCGCTTTGCCGACACGATACATCCGCGTGGGATCGTGGACAGACTCGAAATGTTAGCGGAGAAGCACGGACCTCGATTCACGCCAGCTCCCGCGCTAACCCGACTCGCCTCAGAAGACCTCACTTTTTATAGTGCCTTCCCTCCAAGTGGCTCGTAACACGGGTCCAGTGAACCATCCATGGTCATTACCAATCATCTCAAGATCGTGGGCGTGGTTCCCGCGTCAGGAGCGTCCCAACGAATGGGCCGCGACAAAGCATTATTGGAACTCGAAGGGCGAACCTTTGTGCAGCGGGCGGTAGACGCTCTGCGGTCCGGAGGCTGCGACGATATCATCGTGGTTGTCCCCGAAGTTCCGACGACCATTAGGGCTGCTGCACTCGATACCGACGCCCGCGTTTTGACGAATCCAGATCCTGGTGAGGGGCCCATAACCTCTATGCGTGTCGCAATTGGGCATTTGGATGATTCCGCAGACGCTATCGCCTGGCTTCCTGTCGACTTCCCGCTCGTCCGTGGAGAGATGGTCCGACGACTCTGCGACCTCGCCAGGAGGACTCTCGCACCGCTAACTCTTCCGGTCCACGAGTATTTCATCGAGGATGTGAGGCATGAGAAAAGAGGACACCCCGCTATCTTCTCGCGTGAACTCTTCTCTGAGTTGCGTGATCCTACTCTGCAGGGAGGAGCCCGAACAGTCGTGCATCGCCACCTAGAACATGCCGCAATCGAGGTGTTCCGTGACCCTCGAGTTGCCACCGACGTAGACACGCCCTCTGCCTATGAGGCGGTGCAAGCGGGCCGGACACCATACAAAGACCAGCCACCTCAGACTAAGGTGGAAAAATACCCTTGAGCACCTCGGACGCAGCTTCGCCGGATACCTTGGGCCCTTTCGAGGTCTCACAATTAATGCTTGCTGCTGCAGCTAATGGTGGTAGCGCTGCATCCGGTACCCTCGTCGGCGTATCGGACCACAACTTGATCGGTGGACGTATCGCTCTCGTATGTAACCCTGGGGATGCGCTGTCACGACGGGGAGCTCTCGGGCCGACCCAACTGAATGAAGCGGGGTTCGCAGAGCTCATGGTGGCAATCGATGACACACGTGCGAAGGACGGAATAAGAACACTCGAAGTGAACAACGAGAAATTCGAATTTTATGTCGAAATCCGTCGCCCTATCCGTGAACTCGTAGTGGTCGGTGCCGGGCACGTGGCGCAGCCTATGGCACACATAGGAGCCTTGCTCGGCTACCAAGTCACCGTCCTCGACGACCGACCAGATTTCGCTACTCGTGAGCGGTTCCCAGATGCCAAACGTCTGGTGCGCGCCGACTTCGCGGACCCATTTGCAGAAGTAACACTCCACGAACGGTCCTTCCTCATACTCGTCACACGTGGGCACAAGTACGACTATGAATGTCTGATACGTGCTCTGAGGACAAACCCACGTCCTGCCTACATCGGAATGATCGGAAGTCGCAGAAGGGTACGCGCAACTTATCTTCAGCTTCTCGAGGAGGGTATCGATCGAGAACTTCTCGCGAGTATCCATGCCCCGGTCGGCCTCGATATTGGGGCTGAAACCCCCGAGGAGATTGCAGTATCCGTTGCAGCAGAATTGGTAATGCTGGACCGCGGAGGCAGTGGGTCCTCACTTAGGGATCTAGAACGAGTTACAAAACGCTTCTTCAGGGATCCGAATCTCAGTCAGGGCGACAACAAGGGCGGGCGGCACGAAGGAAAATTCAACGAAAGGGACACATGACCTACGAAGACGACAAAACACTGGCCGAAGCGCTCAAGACAGCTCGAGAAGCAGGCCGAGCATGTGCACTAGCCACGATTGTCGGTACGCGAGGGTCAACACCGAGAAAAGTAGGAGCCCGAATGTTAGTTGATCCAACAGAGGGCCTGACAGGAACAATAGGCGGCGGATGCGGAGAAGCTGAAGTGATTGAATCAGCGTATCGCGTCCTTAAGACCGGATTCGCTGAACGAGTTCGTGTCGACCTGACTGAAGACTTCACAACATGGAGTCCTGCTGTGTGCGGTGGGGTCATGGACGTGTTCGTAGAACCCGTGGCAGTCCAGACAGGTGACCAGAAACAACTATCTGAAGAGTCTCGGGCGCGAGCACCAGACCGGTGAATGCCAACCCACGGGTTGCAATCCACTACAAGCGCCCTCCGGACCGTGTCCGTATCTACGACCAAAGGATCGTTCACGAAGAAACCGATGTAATCGTGACGTTATCTCAGCCGATCGAATCTGAAGTCACGATGCGGCACGATGGCAATATTATGCTTGAGCAAGGTTCGCTCGCACTTTGGTTCACCTTCCCAAACGTATGGCATGATATCGGGCTCTTTCACAGAGCTGATCGGACGTTCACGGGACTGTACGCAAACATTCTAACGCCCCCGATAATTGACGGCCCCATATGGCACACTACAGATCTGTTCCTAGACGTGTGGCAGACACCAGAGGGAGAAATTCTGCTTCTAGATGAAAACGAGTTCGCGGATGCCAAAAAGATGGGACTGATAGACCTTGAGACAGCCAACCGAGCTTGGGAAGAAAGTCAAAGGATCCTTTCCGACGCCGCCCTGGGGGTTTGGCCCCCGAACTGCGTCCGAGAATGGAGCCTAGAACGAGCTCTAACGAGGTTAGGTGATGACCTCTGAGCACAACCCACAGAACCGTCCAGACATCCTCTCCTCCATCACTCTCTCAGATGGACCGAGTCTGAGTCTCTGATGTCCGCCAAGAGAAACCCAGCCTCTTCAGTCGCGCACGTGATTAGTTGGAGCCGTCCTCCGACTCCGTCATTTGATTGATCGCCACTGAGATGCTCTGGAAATCGTTAGCGTTCAACCGGCGTAGCTCACCGTTCGCATTGACCATTACCGTGGGGGTCCCATTGACCCCCATGCGAGCACCTAGCTCCATGTTAGCTGTAACCACGTCAGCATATTTTTCACTGTTGAGACATGCTTCAAACGCCGCTCCATCCAGTCCGACCTCCTCGGCGTAATCCTCGAAGGCACTGGCCGGCATAGTTGCGGCCGCCCAGCGGGATTGGTTCCGAAAGAGCGTCTCATGGTATTCCCAGTAACTGTCCTGTTCCCCGGAGCAGCGTGCAGCGCGTGCCGCCAAAAATGCATTGGGGTGAATCGAAATCAGCGGAAAGTCGTAGTAGACGAACTTCACTTCCCCCGAGGCCACCAAGGTCCCCTCGAGTTGAGGCTTGACCGACAATGCAAACGCCCCACAACCCGGGCACTGGTAGTCTCCGAACTCGACCACTGTGACTTGAGCTTCTGGGTCCCCCAGTGTCACGCCCTGCGCTAGTTCGACGAGAGCTTCATCATCAGCCAAATCAAGCTCGACCGGCGCAGTCACAGCTGAGCTGAGCACGCTATTTCCAACATTGAATCCCACCACACCAATACCGATGACAACAACGGCACCGAAGATGTAATAGAAACGCTTCATATCGGACTGTGTTTCGCGGGCAATCCGCCGGTCTTCGCCTCTAGACACGTTTTACTCCTTTGAGAGACTCGGCAGTCGGGCCGGTCAAGTGATCTCCAACCCTATCGAGTTGGAGCCTGCCTAATGAACTACGCGCAACAAGATGTTCCTGCTTCATGGCAGGATCAAGGAACCCTGCATTGGTTGCTCTTGCCGGCAGGATACTCTACTGGAGAAGAAGATCTAAGACAGCCGATGTCGAGGATAGATCTTCCAACAAATAATCGGGCCTGCAGGCTCTAAGTTCCTCTAGCGAAAAAGATCCAGTTGCCACGGCCATCGTCTTTGTCCCACCCACTTGCCCACACTGTACATCGCGTGGCGTGTCTCCCACCACAACCGCTTTCTCACTTGTAACGGTCTCACCCCAAATGTCACGAGCTCTAGCTACCGCGATTGCTGGGAGCTCATCCCGGTTCATGTGATCCGAACCATAGCTCCCGAAATCAAACCATTCCCACAGGTCTCCTGAGGCGAGCTTGAGCCTGGCGCCCCCAACCACGTTTCCAGTCAGTAGGCCTAACCCGACATCATCATGTCTGGAAAGCGCACTCAAAAGCTCTTTTACACCAGGCAAGACCCTGACAGGGTTCCTTGGAAGCCGAGTCTCCAGATAACCCAAGTAACGATTAAAAAGCTCCTCAAGCCCACCCTCAATTTCGTTCTCGGGCGTTCCGGTGCTCTTGAGGAGTTCACGAACTATCTGAGGATCGGTCTTTCCAGCGAAGCTCACATTCTCAAAATCACCGGCAGTACCGTAGACCTCGTGCATTGCATCTACAAAAGAACTCTTGGCGGGACCTCCTGATACCAGGGTCCCGTCTATATCAAAAAGGATGATCCGATGCATTGTCTTAGAGACGAGAGCCTATGGGCAGATTATTGAGAAGGGCACACTCAAAACTAGGTAGCCCCTAAGGGCGCAGCCGGGCACTCAGCACATTCCGCCAGCATTCCGAGGTTCCCCCCCGAGATCACCGCCGCAACTCTTCCACCCTCACACTTCACTCGACCGGAGAGGAGAGCTGCGGTGGTCGCGGCGCCACTAAACTCCACAACAAGTTTGTGCTTGTGCACTAGCATCCTCGCTGCATCACGAATCGATTCGTCATCGACGGTTACCACATCATCCATAAGGTCGTTTGCATGTTCGAATGTGAGCTGGCCCGCAATGACCGGCTTGAGTCCGTCGGCAATGGTTTCGACCTTAGGAAGCAAAATGGGCGATCCATTGTCGAGAGCGCGTCGCATTGATGCCGCGCCCTCGGGCTCTACTCCAATCACCCTGGCCGAAGGAAGAATTCGCTTCACCGCCGCTGCAACGCCGCTCGCAAGACCACCTCCACCAATTGGTGCGAGTACCATGTCGACGTCCTCCCAGCCACGAGCGATCTCGAGACCAACGGTCCCCTGGCCAGCGATGATATGACGGTGATCAAATGGAGGGACGATGATGAGGCCCTCCTCCTCCGCGATAATTTCAGCACGTTGCATCCGCTCGACCGAGGTCGTGCCCTCGAACACTATTTCTGCACCGAGCCGCTCTGCTCCATCACGCTTCACCTGTGGAGCATCAGTCGGCATGACCACCACGACACGGACGGCGCGCAACTTACCCGCAAGAGCTACCGCCTGTGCATGATTACCAGATGAATAGGTGATGATTCCGTTGGCGACCTGATCATCAGAAAGCTGCGAGACGAAGTTGTACGCACCACGGATCTTGAATGAGCCGGTTCTCTGCAGGTTCTCACATTTTAATCGGACCTGGGCGCCGACCTTCTCCGACAGGACGTCGGCAGGAATTAGCGGAGTAGGTACGATGATCCCATTGAGCCTTTTGGCCGCTGACTCAATCTCGGTCAACCCAACCAGACCCCTGCCTTGTAATAC
>DLTN01000099.1:0-3227 GCA_002500925.1 Gemmatimonadales bacterium UBA7835
AGCGTCACACCGGCCAGCGCTGCCCGGGTTACCCCTCGGTAGAAGTGCGAAACATCTCGCAACTCGAAGAGACTCACAAAGACTCCTCCGAGCGGACTAAAAGCCACAGGAACACCGGAACACCGAGCAACGCAGTCACAACCCCGACCGGAAGTTCAGCAGGAGTTAGCACAGTCCGAGCGACCGTATCCGCAAAGACAAGAAATCCACCTCCAGTCATCGCGCATGCTGGAAGGAGCCACCGATGGTCACTTCCTCCAACCAAGCGGAGTGCGTGCGGCACTACGAGCCCAACAAAGCCAATCGCCCCAGACCCTGCGACACACACACCTACCAAAAAAGAAGTGCCGACATACAGGAAAATCTTCAGCTGACGAACGTCAACTCCAAGGTGGAAAGCGCTCTGCTCTCCGACTGAAAGCAGATTCAGAGGACGAGCAAATGCTGTCAGAACCGTGAGCGCCGGGAGGACCCAGACCGCTACCATTGTTACACTCTCCCATGTTGCTCCACTAAAAGATCCCATGATCCAAAGCATAGCGGCCCGAAACGTCTCAAGATCCGCGAAGGTCACGAGCAGAAGCACTACCGCATTAAAGAATGCTCCGATCACAACACCTGCTAAGAGCAGCACGTGCGTATCGAGCCCCCTGCCTGCGGCACGAGCCATCGCAAGCACTAGGATGATCGCCAAAACCGCGCCCAAGAACGCCGCAACGGGGAGGGCAAACATAGAGTTGACCGTCATGCCAAGGATGATCGCCATGACCGCACCAACAGCCGCCCCACTCGAGACACCTAAGATGTAGGGCTCGGCTAATGGGTTCCGCAGTAGCGCCTGGAAGACAGCACCCGCAACCGCCAGCCCTGCTCCAACCTCGGCTGCGAGCAGTACCCTAGGAAGCCTGAGACCTAACACGATGGTCTCAACCTGAGGATCTGATGATCCAGTAAGAGCAGAGAGGACTTCCCATATTGGAATGGGGACAGCGCCCAGAGCGAGGCCTAGAGTCAGTACCCCCAAAAACGAAAGAAGTAGGCCTAGAAGAAGAATCACGTGACGAGTCATAGACCAGTTTTCCTGAACGCATCCGGATGCAATGCACGTGCGAGCTCCAGCGCGACATTCGGCAGCTCAGGACCTGGACGATTGAACCGATCAGCATCTACGAAAATGATGCGACCGTTTCGCACAGCATCTAGGTCACGCCATCCGGGCAACCCCTGTAAATCTTTTATGGTCAGTTTGGACCCATCGCTCCTAGGCCACACTAGTATCGAGGGATTCCTTTCCACTATCGATTCGTATCCCACACTGGGCCACTTGACCGGAGCATCTGAAAAGACATTCTGGCCACCAGCGATTGAGATCACTTCGTCTATGTAAGAACCTGACGAAGTCGTCATTGGTGGGTCCGACCAGATGACATACATGGTGCGCACCCGGGGTTCTCCTGCGACTCGCATAGAGACCTGGTCCAGTCCTGAGGAAATCTCGCTCTCAAGCTCGTCAGCGGCATCCTTTTGTCCCAAAAGGTCACCAAGTTTCTCTATCGAATAGTAGAGATCTGCTACCGTCTCTATTGGAAATCTTACGGTCAAGATCCCAAGATCATTCAAGCGGGCCGCTAGAGCAGGCATATCCCTTCCTTCGGGCATTAGTACCATGTCGATGTTCAGCTCGATCAGGGCCTCAAGACTCGGGTCGAGCCCGCCACCGACGGAGGGGAGATCGACTACTCGCGGGTGCGTATCATAATCCGTTCTTGCCACGAGCAGTTGATCCACCCCAATAGCTACCACCAACTCAGTGAGGGATGGTACGAGACTCACGATACGCGTTGGGGTACGCCCGACGGCCGACGAAAACTCCGAGGATGAACGCACATCCGGTGGATCTGTGCATGCGCTTAAGGCAACCGTCAACGCTATAAATACAGCTTGGGTCAGACCAACCAGCTCTGAGCAGCGGCGTTGAGGTGGTATAGGAGCGGCTCGCTCCCGGATCTGAATTTTCATGTGGCTCCGTCGACCAATAAAGGACAGCATCATCCCGCGACACAGGTCTCCTGGCTTAGGGCCGGAGCGCTCACCTTCCCGGGCCTAAGCCCAGTGGCGCATCGAGCGTCCGTTTCGGGTGAGAAGAAGATGACTCCCTCTCACCTCGAACCCAACACAGTGGCGGGACCGCGCCGGAATCTCACCGGCTTCCGATATGTGCCGCTCGTGACGTTAGACCCAGCCTCAGTCCGGGACAACCCGTTCGGCGCCAGTTCTTAGCTTTGCTATTTGGTGTTCGCTGGATTCTTCCGAGAGCCACGCACGCGCTTCCGAATGTATATCCCGGCCCCTGCAACCATTCCAAGAGGTAAGATGCTAAGAAAAATGGTCGTTGCTAGGAACGCTTGTCGGTTCTCGTCGCTTGAATCAAAACAAACAGGACACGCCCAAAGAGCTTCGGGTAACGCTGACAAAGCCAAGAAAGCCAAGAAAGTCGACATCGCAACGCGCATCATAGGTAAACCTGCCAGTATAGAACCGGCCACACGAGCACCACGAAATACCAAAAAGCCGAGACGGTGCCGAGTTGCGTTGACGTAAGTAGACCCTTCGACGAGCGATCGTTTGCCCATATGAGCGCGATCAACGCGCCCACCGCATGAATCGCATGCGAACCAACAATGAGATAGAAGAACCCGCCATAGGCGCTCGACTGCATCGTCAGGCCTTCCGAAAGGAGTGCCACCCATTCAACCCCCTGAAACCCGACAAAAACCGAACCAAGGACGATCGAGAGGAGAAGAGGTATGCGGGCCCGTTCGGGGTCACGTTTGAAGGCGAACCAAGTGAAGACCAGAACTACGCCACTGACTAGCAAGGCTAGGGAGTTTAGCGCCGTCTCCCCAACAGGAAGCCGGGGTTGACCGTAAGGCGGCCACATCTGTCCGGCTGCTTGGGACTTCACAATCGTGTGCGCGGAAATCAACCCTGAGAAGAACATGATCTCGGTGAAAATGAAGATCAGCACGCCAAGCACACCGCTCGGGATAGCGGGCTTGAGCTTGGCTGGCCGAGGGGCCGTTAACGGTGTAGCGGGTTTTGCGCTCATCTTGGCTTCGCTTTAAGGCAATCTGAGTGCATGTACACTTGGGGGCGCCACCTGTTCTCTTGTTTCGCTAATTACTGGTTGGGGCGAAATGACATGACGTAATCCGCCATCTGCTCCA
>DLTN01000099.1:3530-10219 GCA_002500925.1 Gemmatimonadales bacterium UBA7835
CTGCTCCAGCTGATCATCGGTATAGAGGGCTCCCCAAGGAGCCATTAGTGCTGAGCCACCAACGGCCGCTGCGCCATCCCGAATCACAGTGATAACCCGGTCACGATCGCGGCCCTGCCAGAAAACAGGATCAATAAAGCTCGCGGGGGCGGGGTCTAGGGCCGCACCCGCAATACCGTCACCTTCGCCACCGACACCGTGGCACGTAGCACAAATCTGACCAAAAGAGTTCTGAGCACTGAATCCGGCTGCGATCACTTCCTCCACCGGCCCTTCTGACTCGGCTTCCTCCTCAGAGTACCCTGAAGCCGCTGCCAAGCCACGCTCTACAGCCTGCTTAGCGGCAACATTCTCCCAATTGTTTCCTTCGTGATTCATCACGTCTGGTGCGACACCAGCCACAAAGAGAAGCAGCAGGATCAGAGACGATGCCAGCAGCCACTTCGCGATCCTTCGCTCCCAGGCCAGATGCATGAAGTTGTTCACCACAAGACGCGCCTTAACAAAGGCGATCCCAAAGGCCGTAATCAGAGTGATCCAGCGGAGTCCTGTTAATTCGCCCACCTCGGGACCTACCACCGAGATCGCGAAAAGGATCAGAAGGATGACATAGATCTTAAAGTAGTTGACGTGGTGGCCATCATCGTGGCCCTGCTCATCACGTTGCTCGTTGTTCTCAGACATTTCGCCTACTTCGCTATATAGAGAAGCGGGAACAAGAAAATCCAAACCACATCCACGAAGTGCCAATAGATCCCGATGATCTCGACGCGGTGCAATTCACGGCCCCGGTAGGCATCGACCGCAATGAATCCCATAATGATGGCGCCCGCAATCACATGGAGTGCATGCAGTCCTGCTGCAGTGTAATAAAAGGACCAGAAGGTATTCGCGGTGATCGTGTACCCAGCCATGATCTCGATCGTCCATTCATACGACTTGATCATGAGAAACGTTAGAGCGCCGAGAATCGTGAAAGCGAGGAGCTTAGCCGCCTCCTTTCCCTTGCCTTTTTCTGCCGCTTGGTGAGCAAGCACTGCCGTGAAGCTCGAGGTGAGCAGTACAAAAGTGTTTACCGCGCCAATCCATGTCTGAGTGTGTGACGCCGCTTCAGCCCATTCAGGATGGCCAATACGGTGCATCAAATATGCGCCGAGCAGGCCGCCGAAAATGACCACCTCTGACGCAAGGATCCACCACACAGCTAGGCGAGGAGTTGGAATCCCAGTAGCACTACGGGTCGTTGCGATCGGTCTTGCGTGAGCCATCAGCCGGGCAGGTTTTGGGGCCAGTAATCTTCTTCACGATCCGGATGACCGTATTCATAAGGCCCTCGATACACGGTAGGAAGATCTTCCACCGGCCAATTTCCATGCGGTGGGGGCGACTCTGTCGTCCACTCTAGCGTGTTCGCCCTCCACGGGTTCCTTCCAGCCTTCTCTCCTTTCCACCAACTCATAACGACATTGAAAAAGAAAACCGCTTGGAAGGCGAGCATGATCAGGAGCGCGATAGTAGCTATCTGTCTCAGCTGGAAGTACTCGGGGCCCGCAATCTCTGGGAAGTGCTCGAAGTTATAGATCCTTCGGTGCTGACCACCCATACCCAGCACGAACAGCGGGATAAAGATGAAGTTGAACGGGATGATGGTGCCCCAGAAATGAATCTTTCCTAGGGTTTCGTTCATCATCTTCCCGAACATCTTCGGAAACCAATACGTAAAGGCACAGAATGTCCCTATGATGGCGATTGGGAAGAAGGTGTAGTGGAAGTGCGCCAGGACGAAATACGTATCGTGGAAATAGATGTCCGCCCCGCTCGCTCCAAGGAAGATTCCGGTCACGCCCCCAATCAGGAACTCAGCCAAGAACGCTAAGGCCCATAGCATCGGCGTAGTGAGCGTTATCGATCCCCCATAGAGCGTCGCGATCATCACGAAGAGCATTTCTGCAATCGGCACAGAAATCAGCAGCGTAGTGACCGTAAACACGTTCGCCATCCGCGGATCGATACCCGCTATGAACTGATGGTGCGCCCACACGAAAAAGCTCAGCACACCCGTGGCTACTGCCGTGTATAAGACCAGCTTGTATCCGAAAAGCTTCTTCCTCGAGAAAGTAGCCATGACATCTACCGTGATCCCGATCGCTGGCAGGAGCACCACGTAAACCTCTGGGTGTCCGAAGAACCAGAAGAGGTGCTGCCACAGGATCGGGTCACCGCCCCGAGCAGGATCATAAAATCCCGTGTTCAGGGTCTGATCAAACAGCAGCATTACCGCACCAGCCAGAAGCGGGCCGACGGAGAGCATGAAGAGGATGCTCGCAATCACAATCATCCAGCAAACCATCGGGATATCGTACGCCTTCATGCCCGGGGCTCGAGAATTCATCAGCGTAGTGATGAAATTAATACCGCCCAAAAGGAAGGCCACGAACTCCAGCGCAACGGCTATGAGCCAGAGCGAAGCACCCAGCTGGGTCAAGTTGTAATCCCCACTCGCCGAAAGCGGAGGGTACGACGTCCACGCACCGCCAAAGCCACCGCCCTCGACAAACAATGAGAGCAGCAGGACCACTGAACTTACGAAGAACACCTGAAAGGAAAGGCGATTGATACGGGGGAATACCATGTCATCCGCACCGATCATGAGCGGGATCAGGTAGTTCCCAAAGGCAGCAATCAATACTGGCATCGCTACCCAGAAGATCATGATTGAGCCGTGATTCGTAATCAGTGAATTGTACTCACCCGGCGAGACCTGCCCGAAGCCAGGCACTGAAATACCCGGAAACGCCAGTTGCATGCGGAACACATACGCCATGTAACCGCCAATCACGCCCATCAACATGCCCGTGAACAGGTACTGCATAGCGATGATCTTGTGGTCGGTCGAGAAGATATACTTCGAGACGAACCCCTGATCGTGGTGGTCGTGGTCGTGCCCGTGGACTTCTTGTTTCTGGACTTCGGCTAAGGTATCGGCCATCTGTCTTCGCCCTCTACGGCGTGGTCGCTGCGGAGGACCGGTTGATCCACGCCGCATGAGTATTCGCGTCTTCGATGTGAATCCTGGCAGCCATCACACCGTGACCAATCCCGCATATCTCCGAGCACTGAACATCGTGCTCGCCTGTTCTAGTCGGCGTAAACCATCCTGTGATTGATCTTCCAGGTATGGCGTCTTGCTTGAGTCGAAACACTGGCACAGAAAACGAATGGAGCACGTCCCTCGACTGGAGTTGGAAGTGGTAAGTCTTTTCCACCTCTACGTGCAGGTCACCTACCGTGAAAATGTCGTCGCCTGTATCAAGCTCGTTGTCGGCCCCGGGGTGCTGGAATGTCCAAGCCCACTGCTGTCCGATCACACGAATAGTTGAGTCAGCGTCCGGAAGCTGCTGTTTAACATTGTACCAGACGCTCACAGCGCCGACCAAGATGAATACATCACAAACGAGGACCAGCGCATGCGGAATTGTTATCCACTTCTTTACGTGCTTCTCCGTTCCATCCAGATACTGAGTCCTCTCACCCGGCTTTGCCCTGAACTTCCAAATCAACCAAAAGAAGATCCCCTCCGCCAACAGGAACCAGACGCCAACGATCACCCCAATCAAAAGAATCAGTCGATCGATATCGGCGGCGTAGGTCGAAGCCTGTACGAGTTCGAGCATTGAGCTACCCCATCCTCGTGCGCATGATGATGAAGAGTGCAGCAAGGCCAAAAAGAATCGCTCCGATCACAGTCCACTTGAACGTCTTTTCGGCGTCGATGAGTGCCTCGTTCTCAGCATCCGCAGTCTCAGGAGCCTCGAACTTCGTCTCCGTCAATAGATTTTCAGACATAAGTCTTCCACCCTATCTAAGTGTCTGCACGTAAGCGATCACGTCCTGCATCCCTTCGTCAGTCAGGGCAAGAGAATTCACCCTCATCGTCTGGCCCCAAATGTCGTCTGTGCGCGCACCGCGGGCACCACTCTTGAAGTTTCTGAGCTGGGTGAGGAGATACCAGTCGTCTAATTGGACTATGGGAGGAGCATGCAGGTCTCTGTTCCCGAGACCATCTTCTCCATGACACGCCACGCAGACCACATAAGAGGCGGCTCCCGCGCCGGCATTGCCGTGCAGAGTGCTTTGCGGGTAAACGGGGTCAAGCGACGCCACATACTGGGCGACTGACTCGACGTCTCCCTCGCGCGTAAGCGAAACAGCCATTGGCCTCATACGTAGGCCCGGGAGGTCGTCGGCATGGTCACCGCGGTACTCGTTTTGAAAGCCACGGAGCTGGTCTTCCACGTACCACTGGGGCAGTCCTGCAATCGCGGGGGCGGCAATATCCACCTTGCCCACACCCGCATCTCCGTGACAAGGGGCACACGTCTCAAAGAGTTCCGCGCCTCGCTCCATCCCTACCGGAGGAGGTGTAGCGTCGCACGCAACAGCGCCCACCAGTAGCAGTGGAAGTAGTGGTTTCCCAGAAATCGGAAGTCGTACCATCATGCCTGTGTGGGTAGTGAAATCGACTCGTCTATTAACATGATTGGGATGTCGTCTCTGACCGGATAAAGAACTTCACCATCTGACCTAATGAGCGCTTCACTGACTTCTCCGGTGACAGCTTCGCCACCCCTGTTCTTCACGGAGCCCGAAGCGATCGACGCATTCAACGTCTCCAACACCGTCGAGTCCACGACACGAAGCCCTTGCTTCGTTTCTGGACAGACAAGGATATCGAGGAGGCTGTGATCAATCACGATTTTCGCTCTGTTACTACCGGACCAACTCTCCGGCAGCGACTCTACTAGTGTTCTCAAGCTCCAGAAGAGCTAGACTCACTGATCCGGAACCTTACCCACTAAGGGCCCGGTAAGTTACACCCGTTTCGAACTGAAAGGGAGCCTTGATATGGCACCTCGTGAATTTTTTCACAAAGGCAAGGGAGCCAAGTGGAGCCCCGTTTTAGGGCTCTTGGCCTTCTCGGCATGGGGATCTGCTTGCACTGACGCCGGTGCGGTTCCCGCTAGCAATCAATCCGAGCTGGAGCCAAATGCCTCCAGTCTCGTTGTGAGCAGTGAGACCCCGGAACCAAGACCACTGCCACCCGCCGGGTACGCGTGGGTTGTTTTCGGAGCCGACACCGTGGTAGCAGAGGTCGCCGCAACTCCCGACGAGAGAGCTCAAGGTCTTATGTATCGGGACAACGTTCCTGACGGAACCGGAATGCTATTCGTGTTTCAGGACAGCCAGCCGCGCTCGTTTTGGATGGCTAATACGTACATCCCGTTGGATATAGCATACATGAACCCGTCCTACCGGATCGTGGACATTATCGCTATGGAGCCGCTCGTGACCGACT
This sequence comes from Gemmatimonadales bacterium UBA7835, assembly GCA_002500925.1. GTDB lineage: Bacteria > Gemmatimonadota > Gemmatimonadetes > Longimicrobiales > Gaopeijiaceae > UBA2589. Next base: position 8,887 of record DLTN01000099.1, read on the forward strand.
CTTATCCAAGTGATGCCCCTGCCATGTTTGCCCTCGAAGTCCGACAAAATTGGTTTGCCGAGCAAGGGATCACGGTGGGTTCACAGGCCAGCATCATTTTCGGAGTCCAGAGACGCTAGGGTGAGATGTAGCTCCCAACCGCGACTCACCGAGCGTTCTTCAAGACCTCCAAAAGAACGTTAATGTCAACCTCATCGTTGTAGACATTCGGAGAAAGTCGAAGCGCACTTCCTCGGAGAGAGGCCGAGACGTTTCGCTCCGCCAAAGCCGCCTTGAGCTGGACAAGGTCAACGCCCTCTGGCATGCGGAGCCCGAACAGATGGCTTGCACGCCAGGCTTCCTCTTCCACTGAGTAGCCGAGGTCGGCTGCGTCTTGCAGAAAGCCAAACGTCAGATCACGGCAGTACTTCTGTATGCGATCCGGTGACCACTCAAGAATGAGCTCCATGCTTGCTCTCGCGATAGGGGCAAGAAAGAAATTCGAGCGCTCTGCCATATCAAACCGGACAGCTCCAGGAGCATATTCGTCCTCATAGTCCACCAGCTGCTGAAATTCCCGGCTATTCCTTCGAGCTATCCACGTTTCCTCAATTGGGACGCTGCCATCGAAGCGTTCCGAAAACCATGTCAGTGCCAAACTGTAGGGGCCAAGCAGCCATTTATACGTCGCGCTAACAACCAGATCCGCCTGACAGCCGGCAAGGTCAAAGGGCAAGGCACCGGCTGATTGCGTGGCATCAACCACGAATGCCGCGCCCACATCCCGGCAGCGCACTCCGATCTCAGCGAGGTCAAACAGTGTGCCGTCAGTCCAATGGACGTTCGGTACCGATACGATCGCTGTCTTGGCGTCGATCGCCTCGAGCAGCCGCTCGTTCCATCGTTGGCCACGGCCCACGCCGTCACCGGGATCAACAGCCCGAAGCTCAGCGCCCCGTTCCGCAGATAGCCGGCGCCATGAATACACATTGCCAGGGAACTGCTCATGCGTGAGCACTATGTTCTGCCCTCGAGACACCGGAAGGTTTTTAGCTGCCGTAGCCACGGCGTACGAGACCCCGGGCTGAATAGCCACTCTGTTTGACTGGTCGGCTCCAATCAACCGAGCGTAAAGCGCACGAAGCTGGTCGGTTTCCCAGAAGGAATCGGGAGGAACGATCCTTGTAGGCACAGCCTTCCGCCTGATAGCCGCAAACCCCGCCTCTTCTGCCTGTCGCGGCAGAGGACTCATATATGCGCAATTGAGGTAGTGGTCTTCACGAGAGAGCTGGAACGCATCCCTCTGACAGGCGAGAACTTCGCTCATTCTGCTTCCTTTTTTCCGAAAGGGGGG
>DLTN01000001.1:0-4478 GCA_002500925.1 Gemmatimonadales bacterium UBA7835
ATAAGTTCAGGACATGAGGTCTAATGGTTCTGGTCATGGTCTCCGCTCGCTGCTCATGTAAGTCACCGATACGGACGAGCTTGTACCTCTGTCCCGCTCGCGGCAAGCCACGGAGCAACGGTCAGAAGCCAGACACAAGGCCGGACCTTCTGTTCGCGAAAATCTTCAAACACCGACGTGACTTGTCCGGAACGGGCGGGATGGGCATGCTTCCGGGCCGGATCAACAGTTGAATCCTGCGGACGTCGATCAAATTCCGATGTCCGTCCCCGACACAAGAGGTTGGTATGAAGCGGACGTGTATGGCCTTCGTTATGGCGCTTACAGCGATTGGATGGGCAGCACCTTCGAGTGCTCAGTCGTTCGGAAACGCGATGGTAGTCAACAATGAACAGATCATCATCGGTGAGCCAGTCTACGAGATGCGCTCCGGTGTTGTGTATGTCTTCGATCGCGATGGAGATGGCGATTGGGTACAGAGTCAGATGCTAGAACCTTCAGAAGCTTCCGCAGCCAACCGGTTCGGGATCAGTCTAGCGACCCAAGATGATCTACTCCTCGTGTCAGCCACACGGGCAGACAGCGGCACAGGGGCGATCTACATGTTCGAAAGCGACGGTGGGACTTGGAGCGAAGTAGGGAGGCTGGTGACAGATGACCGGACGCCCGCAGACAGCCTGGGGAGCGGACTAGATATCGACGGCGACTGGATTGCGGTAGGGACAATCGGACAGAACAGCGCCCGTGGCGCAGTGTACACCTTTAGGCGTGACGGTGATGATTGGGTGCAGCATTCTAAGCTCGCCCCCGCAGAGCTAATGCCTGAGTCTAGGTTCGGTGCTAAGCTCGCGATCTCCGGAGAACACCTGATGGTTTCCGCTCCATCTGTGGATGATGGCCAAGGAGCAGTTTACCAGTTCCGATATGACGCCGGCACGGACACATGGGTTGAGGGAGGCGCTCTTCAGGCACCTCTTGTTAACGCCCAAGCAGGCTTTGGTGCAGACATCGCCATAAATGGCGACGTCGCACTGATAGGATCACCCGGAAACATTGTCGGTATCGGTTCTGTTATCGCATACACTTTCGAAGACGGCGCATGGGAACTCGGCACGATGCTGATCCCCTTCGAGGCAGCAGCGCAAACGGGTTTTGGTGGGAGTGTCACGTTCGACGGTGAGACCGCACTTATCGGAGCCGCAACTGCTGGCTTCGGACAGGGTCGTGTATTCACCTACACATACGACGACAGCGTCGGCGAATGGACCAGCGTAACGCAGACTGGAAACGGTGTAGACGCCGAAGAACTTTTTGCTGCTGAGATCGCCGTCGGTGATGGATTCGCGGTCGGGTCAGCACCTCGAGGTGACAACGGAACGGGCGCGGCCTACGTGGTAAACTGGACGGAGGATGGTTGGACTCCAGCCGGGCGCCTAGCCGGTGTAATGCTCGGTATCGACGCAATCATGGGGGACGAGGTGCGCTGCTCTGAAGATGGCAGTGCTGACATGTTCGACTGCGAACAGGTTGACTTGCTCTCCTTCATTCCGCTTGGCGAGATGGACGCTCAGCGAGGAATCAACGCCAACGACGTCTGGGGTTGGACGGACCCAGAAACAGGACGAGAAATCGTTCTGGTAGGCATGACGAACCAGACAGCCTTTGTCGATGTGACAAACCCCGGAAACCCAGCCTACTTGGGTCGATTGCCGATGACCGAAGGGTCCAACGTGACCGTTTGGCGCGACATGAAAGTGTACCAGGATCACATGTTCGTCGTTGCGGACAATGCGGGTCAGCACGGGATGCAGGTTTTCGATCTAACCCGCCTCCGTGGTCTCGACGGCTCAGATCCAGTCACCTTTTCGGAAGACGCGAATTACGACCGGATCCACAGCGCTCACAACATCGTGATCAACGAAGAGACCGGATTCGCCTACTCGGTAGGAAGTAGCGGCGGTGGTGAGACGTGCGGCGGCGGGCTGCACATGATCAACATCCAAGATCCTTTGAATCCAACATTCGCTGGCTGCTTCCAAGACATGACCACGGGTCGTGATCGCACCGGCTATTCTCACGATGCACAATGCGTCGTCTATAATGGACCCGATGAAGACTACGCCGGTCGTGAAATCTGCTTAGGAGCCAACGAAACCGCGCTATCGATCGCGGACGTTACGGACAAGGACGCGCCGGTTGCTATCGCGATGGCAACTTACCCTAATGTCGCGTACTCGCATCAGGGCTGGCTCTCGTCAGATCAACGTTACTTCTACATGGGTGACGAGCTCGACGAGACGGGCGGTAATGTCGCGACGACGCGAACCCTGATCTGGGATCTAGAGGATCTGGATGACCCGATTCTTGCGCGAGAGTATATGGCTGACACTAAAGCTACAGACCACAACCTCTACATCGTTGGCAATACGATGTACCAGTCGAACTACAAGAGTGGCCTACGTGTCCTCGATATCTCAGATCCTGAGAACCCAGTGCCGGTCGGGTCATTTGATACCGTCCCGTACGGCGGTGACGACGCCCAGATGGACGGCTCCTGGTCAAACTATCCATACTTTCAAAGCGGCGTTGTTGCAGTGACCAGCGGTTCCGAAGGTCTCTTTATCGTTCGCTACCGTCCGAGGACCATATCGCAGTAACGGAGGAAGCCATGTCGAAGTTTATTCAGTGGGCAAGACCGTATCGAGGCGTCTCTCTGATGGCCGCGGCCTGGGCACTAGTCCAGGTCACCGGAGTTCAGGGGCAGGAACTCCTGTATGTGGCCAGTCAGGAAGAGGTCACCGTAGCCGTTATCGACATGAGCACGAACCAGCTCATAGCAACGGTAGACCTTAAGGAGTTCGGGTACTCGGAAACTGCGAAGGCGCACCACACGGCCGTTGAACCTGACGGTTCCCATTGGTACGTATCGCTGATCGCGGCCGGCAAAATCCTGAAGTTTGACAGGGACAACCATTTGGTCGGTGAGACTGCATTCGAGACGCCAGGTATGCTTAGCCTCGACCCAGAGTCTGATCTCCTTTATGTGGGGCGATCAATGGCGGCTGTGAATCCACCCCAACGGATCGGGGTCATCCACCGATCATCGATGGAACTCCGAGAAGTCGATGTCTTCTTCCCGCGGCCACATGCTCTCACAGTGGACACCCGTGGAGATCGCTTCTTCTCTGCAAGTCTCGGACAAAACTCAGTGGCGTACGCTTCTCTAGGTGACGAAGACGTGGATTTGTTGGGCTTGGACGGTATGAATCACATGCTTGTCCAGTTCGCTGTTTCTCCGGATGGAAACTGGATGGTCGGTGGCGGCCAAATGACGGGAGACCTTCTGATCTTTGACCTCAATGGAGAGGTCCCCGCAGTCGTGAACTCGATCGAGGTCGGTGGTCAGCCTTGGCATCCAAGCTTCACCCCCAATGGACATTTCGTCTGGATCCCAAACCAAGCTCGGAACACGGTAACAGTTGTGGATGCTCGGACCTGGACCATTTCGAATGTGATCACACACCCAGCCCTCGCAGAGCCTCACGGGTCCGCAGTCTCTTCGGACGGGTCTACGATATATGTATCCGGGCGCAACGTAGCGGGAACATATCGGCCGGCTGACGGGGGAGATGGACGACCCGGAACAGTTGTAGCGATCGACGCGAAGACTCACGATGTCGTTGCGGTCATCGAAGTTGGTCGATATGCCGCTGGGATGTCTGCCCCATCCCCGCCGGCCGGACACTGAGTGAGGTGAATCCGCTACTAGGGGGACAGGGCTCGGATGCGACCAAACGCCGAGCAGTCAGACGTGGTCTAATACGCACCATTCTTGTATTAGTCACATTCGCTGCGGTGTCGGCGTGCACATCCGTTGCTTCAGGTCCCTCACTGCTGGATGGAAGAGCACAAGTACCGACGGCAAATGGCTCTTCGATCTTCGGGTCAATACCGGCAGGTGAGGGGTACCACCGCCACATTACCGGTATCTCCGTAACCGACGACGCTGGCCAAGCGATCGACCAGCCCTTCTTGGGCGGGTTCAATATCCCGCGCCCGCAGCTGATCGATATTGATGGGGACGGGGACGAAGATTTGTTCGTTCAGGAAACTTCAGGCAAAGTCATGTTTTTCGAGCATGTGCCAGAAGCGGAGACCCCATTCCAATGGCGCAGTGACCACTATCAGGGCCTCGATGTCGGAGAATGGTACCGATTCGTCGACCTCGACCGTGACGGCGATCACGACCTCTTGGCTGAGCAGCCCTTCAGCTATGTGCGGTACTATCGAAATGACGGCACCCGCCAAGCTCCAAAGTTCGTACAAGCGGCAGATACAATTCGGGACACTGAGGGTCGGGCAATCTTCTCCGACCGACAGAACATCCCCAACGCGACCGACATCGATGGAGACGGGCGTATGGACCTGCTCATCGGTCGACTTGAGGGCACAGTGACCCGATATGAAGAAACCGGTAC
>DLTN01000001.1:4853-7271 GCA_002500925.1 Gemmatimonadales bacterium UBA7835
CAGATAGGAAGCCTTCACGGTGCGAATACGATGGCCCTTGGGGATGTGGATAGCGACGGTGACCAGGACCTTTTCTGGGGAGACTACTTCGAGCCAGGGATTCTTTTCCTTGAGAACACGGGATCGCGCACGCGCCCAAATCTGCGCGGTGAACCGCTTCCCTTCCCCACACAAGATCCTCTGCGCACCAGTGGCTATAACGCCCCTACACTCGGTGACGTCGACGGCGATGGCGACCAAGACCTGCTTATGGGCGTGCTCGGCGGGGCGTATAATCCAAACACCACTACCGCCGACAATTTCCACTATGTAGAGCAGTCACGTCCAGGCTTGTTTGAACAACGGACATCGCGATTCTTGTCCACGATCGATTTCGGCTCGGAGACTATCCCCATAGCGATCGACCTGGACACTGACGGTGACATTGACCTTCTAGTCGGTAATAAGATCGAGCAGGACGACACTCAGAACGGCAAGCTTTACAGGCTGGTGAACGAGGGTTCCTCAACCACCCCGAGCTTCCGTTATGATGGTGACCTAGATGTGGGAGGAGGCTATCACCTCCTGCCCGCCTTTGGAGACCTAGATGCGGATGGTGATCTAGATGCCATCGTTGGCACCTGGTCGGATCAACTGCGCATCTATCGAAACGACGCCACTGACGGTTCACTGCTGTTGAACTTCGTCGACTCGACATCGATCGTACTCTCGCGCGGGCGTAACGCCACCCCCACTCTAGGCGACATTGATAACGATGGTGACCTAGACCTGTTCGTGGGAGAAAGCTCAGGCACAATCAATTTCTACGAGAACACTGGTACCCCTCAGAGTGCAGAGTTCACCCTGGTAAGCGATGAGTATGGAGACTTCGACATCGGACGCCGGAGCCTGCCAGTCCTTCGTGATGCAGATGGTGACGGCGACCTAGACATGTACGTAGGATCAGAAAGCGACGGTGTAGTTCTCTTTAGAAACGACGGTTCGCGAGCATCGCCATCCTTCGTTCAGGCAACCAAGCTAGATGTCGAGGAGATAAGCTTTGCCGCACCTGCCTTCGCGGACCTAGACGGAGACGGAGATGACGACGTCTTGCTTGGTCTGGGTGCTGGAGGCCTCCAGCTATACGAGAACCGTAAGCGATAGAAGGCGGATCCATCACCTTCGGCCCTCTAGGCACGGACTGGCTAGCCAGTCCGTATGCGCTTCGAGTTGATGTCCGGAGCTAAAGAGATCTTCTCCCACCTAGCCTGAATGGTCCCAAACACCGTCGGGCTTCACATGATGCTGCCGCTAGAGCCTCTCATACATTTTCCCACGGCCCAGCTAAAGTGCTTGCCAGCCTGCGATCGGTCCACCTAGTCTGCTTGCTCTTTTCCAACTGAAAGTTCACTCCTCAACCACTCACTCACCGGACTTCACCATGCTCCGTCCCGCTCTATTAATTCGCACTTCTGTCGCAATGATTTTCCTAACGCTAGCCGGAACGTCCTCGGTTTTGTCACAGGGTCTGGACCTTCCGTCCGTCTTCCTGGAGGAGCTGACGTGGACCGAGGTACGTGACGCTATCGATCAAGGGACAACCACAATCATTATCCCAACGGCAGGAACAGAACAAAATGGACCGCACATGGTGCTCGGCAAGCACAAGTTCATCGTGAACTATGCTTCGGCGATGATCGCGCGGGAGCTGGGAAACGCCCTCATAGCGCCCGTGGTGACCTACGTGCCAGAGGGAGACGTGAACAACCCCTCGAGGGGACACCTGTCAAAGGCAGGGACCATCACCTTCCCCGAAGAGTTTTACATCAAACTTCTTGAGTACGCAGCACGAAGCCTCGCCGTGCACGGCTTCACTGACATAGTCATGATCGGCGATAGCGGTGGAAACCAAAGAGGGATGGAGCAGGTCGCCCAGATGCTCAATGAGGAGTGGGCATCAGAGTCAGTCCGTGTTCACTTTGTTGGAGACTACTACAGCAACAACGGCTTTCGATCCTGGTTAGAAGAGCAGGGGGAGACTCCGGAAACGATTGGTGGCCACGCGGGGATCTCAGACACCTCACAACTCCTTGCGGTGGACCCACGACACATCCGAACCGACAAGCTCGCGCCGGGTGGCGGATTCCCCGACAGCGGTGTTTCTGGAGACCCTACACGAGCATCGGTCGAGCGCGGAGTCATGGGGATCCAGTTCAAAGTAGACGCCGCATTAAACCAAATAGGGGAACTCATGGGCGGCCGCTGATAGGGCCCTCAAGAGTGTCCCGACAGCAACCAACTAGATCATCTGCAGCACGGTCTCAGCCGTGACCAAGAAGCCGAAAGACGGCAGTTCCATCCACACAGAAGACCTCATCTTACCTGAAGAAATAAAAAGAAGAATTGCGTTCGCTCCCGCACCGTCGCAGTTTTGCGCGC
>DLTN01000018.1:0-2631 GCA_002500925.1 Gemmatimonadales bacterium UBA7835
GCCGGACGATCTTGATGCGTGGCTAGCGGAGCGCGAGCATGCGGCGGCTGAGCTGAGGGAAGGCGCAGGCAAAGGCATCGTATGGGTCGATACCAACGTGAAGGCCAGAACTGAGCTCAGCTTGGTGTATTTGCATGGTTTCTCTGCCGATCGCAATGAAATGGAGCCGGTTATATCTCAGCTCGGGAAAGAGTTGGGTGCGAATGTTTATTTCACGCGGCTGTCAGGCCACGGTCGCGATGGGTATGCTATGGCCGAGGCTACGGTGGAGGATTGGCTGGTAGATGTTGCTGAGGCATTCGCTGTAGGTAAGCGAATCGGTAAAAATGTGGTGGTGATAGGAAGTAGTACTGGCGGCACGTTGGCGACTTGGATCGCGACCAGGACCGAGGTTGACGGTTACTTGGCTGCGATAGTTTTGGTCTCACCTAATTTTCATCCAAAAGACCGCAAATCTAGGATCTTCCTTCAACCGTGGGGCGAATCGCTAGCTCGGCTTTTGGTCGGCAGTGAGCGTTGCTGGGAACCCATGAACGAGGAGCAGGCTCGCCACTGGACTTTTTGCTATCCTATTGAAGCGATTACGCCAATGATGGCGTTGGTTGAACGTGTGCGGACAATGGACGTGTCATCGATCTCTGTCCCCACCCTTGTCATCTACTCGAAAGACGATGCGGTCGTCGACGCGCGGGAAACCGTGAGGCGGCTATCTGGAATGATCGGAACGCATGTCAGCACGGCTGATGCACCCGCTTCCACTGACCCAGAACGCCATGTGTTGGCTGGAGACATAGTTTCCCCGGCCTCGAACGATCAAGTCAGACACCTTATGGCAGATTTCCTCCGAGAGAAGGTCATCCAGGCTAACAAAGACTCAGAAGGCTCGACGGATGAATGAGATTGAGCCGTTGTTGCTAGATGGGACGTTTCCTGCTGGATCGGACTGTTTGCTCGGAAAGCTTGCCGAACTCGGGATAGAGTCGACGACGATTTCTCATCCTGAAGTCTTCACTGTCGATGAAGCCAGAAAGCACCGTGCCGGACTGCCAGGAGCCTTCACGAAGAATCTTTTCGTAAGGGACAAAAAGGGCGTGATGTGGTTAATCGTGGCGATCGAGAGTCAGGTCGTGGATCTCCGGGCCGTTGCTCAGTCTCTGGGTCACAAGCGTTTTTCCTTCGGAAGCCCTCAGCGACTTATGCATTACTTAGGGGTGACACCTGGCTCAGTATCTCCCTTCGGGTTGCTTAATGACGGTGGTGGGCATGTGAGCCTAGCAATGGATGAGGGGCTTTGTGACTTTGATGTATGGAACTTCCATCCGCTAGTGAACTCGATGACCACGACCCTTAGGAAAGAAGACATGCTGCGATTCCTCGAGGCTATCGATCATAACCCCAGCTGGGTGAAACTAGGCTGACTCAGAACCTATGAGCCATTGGGGGCAGTCGGTTGAACCAAGGCCTGGCGCGCTCGAGCTGGCCCGCGAGGCGAAAGAGCGTGTCTTCTCGTGCAAAGCGTCCGACGAAGTGAACTCCGATCGGTAGGTCATCGGTGTTCCAGTAGAGAGGAACGGACATGGCTGGATGCCCAGTAATGTTGAAGACAGGCGTCCATGGAATGAAGTCTAGTGCAGATTTGGCAGCTTGATCGATTAGACCGGCTGCCTTCATTAGGTGTCCTGAGCCAAACATCCCAAGCAGCTTCAGTTGAACTTTCTCTGATGTGCTAGGCCCCACGGTTCCTATCGGCGGAGGGGGGAGCGAAACGGTCGGCGTCAGAATGACGTCGTAGTGTTCGAAGAAGACCCCGACGTCGCGAGCCATTACCTCCATCCGACGGAGCGCGGAAGCGTAGTCATGTGCTGACAGCACATCCGAGATGAGCCCGAGCGCCCATGTCGCGGGCTCCAGCTCCTGTCGACGTGGCCGGCGACCCACCGCCCGAGACGCTTCGTCTAGATCTGCCCCTAGTTCACCTGCCACTATGGTTAAGAAATCACGGGCAAACTGCACACCGTCGATTGGAACGTGATCACTGACCACATCGTGTCCGAGCGACGCTAGGAGTTGAGCAGCGTCCTCTACTGCGTCTATACAGTCCTGATGAACGTCTACCGCTACGCTCGGGGTTGTTGTGTATGCGATGCGCAGTGATGGCGGCTCGAATCCAACTTCCTTTAGCCACGGACCGGATGGAGGGGGGATCTCGAAAGGGACGCCGGGGTCGGGCCCGTGAGTAGCGTCGAGCATCGCTGCGCTGTCACGCACGCTCCGAGTGATAACATGCTCTATGGACGCCCCCCTCCAGAATTGACCGCGATTCGGGCCTGTTGGAGTGCGGCCCCGACTCGGCTTGAGCCCGAATAGGCCGCAACAAGACGCAGGTATTCTTATGGATCCACCGCCGTCACCCCCGCCTGCCATCGGCACTATTCCAGCAGCGATCGCGGCACCAGCGCCACCACTTGAACCCCCGGAACTTCTCCCTACATCCCAAGGGTTTAGTGTTGGACCCCAGAGCTCTGGTTCTGTGACTGGCTGGAGACCCCACTCAGGTGTGTTTGTTTTACCAAAAACCGTCACCCCGCTTCTCTTGACACGTCTTGCAAGCTCGGAGTCCCATGTCACCAT
>DLTN01000018.1:3013-12028 GCA_002500925.1 Gemmatimonadales bacterium UBA7835
AGGAAGGGGACTCCGTAGAAAGGCCCATTGGTGGGTGTGGTAGCAGCGCTCCGCGCATCCTCCTCCATGAGGTGTACAACCGCGTTGATTTGGGGATTTAACGCCTCTAGGCGCTGCAAGGCCAGCTCCAGAAGTTCGGTCGCGGTGACATCACCACGATGAACCGCCGCTGCCAGCTCCATGGCATCGTATGAGACGTATTCCTTCTGAGTCATGCCCACGGGTATTGCCCCATTAAGAGGATTTGCGATCGATTATTATGAGCCAAGAGGTTGCGGTGTGTATAGTTGTTATCAGCAATCAGTATGTGAGCATCGTGAATTGAAATAAAGTTTTGTATGGCAGATATATCGGCTAGCAAAGAGTCATTTTTACAGACCGAAGTGGGTACCCTTGAGCGCGTTCTACTCAGGCACGCCAGAGATGCGTTTGGATCCAGTGAACTAGTTAAGGTTCACTGGAAGGGGCTCAACTATCTAAGTCAGCCAAGGTTTGATGAGGCTTGCCGGGAATATGATCAGTTTGCAGAACTGCTTGAGCGACTAGGGGTGTCTATTGAGTGGATGACGGGGGGTGATCTGGGACTGGACTCCATTTATGTCCGAGATGCGTCGATAATATCTGATCGGGGTGTCATCCTGTGCGCGATGGGTAAGGGCACTCGGTCTCTCGAGCCCTATGCTCAGGGCCGTGTCTTTGAGAGACTCGGAGTCCCGGTGCATGGACAGATCGAACGAACGGGTACCATCGAGGGTGGTGACGTGACCTGGCTGGATTATCGGACTCTTGCAGTGGGTAGAGGTTACCGAACGAACGGGAGTGGGATAGGTCAGCTGAGACGATTGCTTCCAGATGTAGATATTCTGAGCGTTCCACTCCCCCATTTCCGTGGTCCCGATGATGTCTTTCACCTCATGTCGATGCTGTCACCACTCGATGATGACCTGCTGCTCGTTTATTCACCTCTGATGCCGGTTTCTTTTCGTTCCCTGTTGCTTGAGCGCGGATTCTCTTTGATAGAGGTGCCAGAAGCCGAGTTCGCCTCTCAGGGGTGCAACGTTCTTGCGATCGCTCCTCGAGTGGCGGTTGCCCTCGACGGAAACCCGGAAACGCGCCGGCGTATGGAAGCGGCGGGGGTCGAGGTTCATACCTACGTTGGACACGAGATCAGCGTGAAGGGTTGCGGTGGTCCTACTTGCCTGACCCGTCCCCTAGAACGCTCCTAATATGCAGGACGAGTGTTTACTGGTCGGGCTCCCTGTAGTTAACGCCGAGCGCGTCGAAGCGGTCCAGGTGCCACTCTATGCGTTTTAGGAAATCCGTGAAGTTCTTAGCCTCAGCCGGTGACCATACGACTTCAGCTAGAGCCAGCATTCGGGGAAGTAGCATGTACTCGACGTGTTCACCGGTCTTCATGTACTCTGTCCAAACATTAGCCTGCGCACCGATGATTCTGGTTTTGTCGCGTTCGCGGAGTTGAGACGGTACTGGCTCGTATGAGTAGACTGTGTCCAATGGAAGAAAACCGCCGATAGCGAAGGGTTCGTTTTCCTGATCCGCGGACTGGTAGTAGTCCAAATACAAATGGCTGTAGGGGGTCATCACTACGTCATGCCCGCGGCGAGAGGCTTCAATGCCACCGATGGTTCCGCGCCACGACATTACGGTTGCGTTCGGAGGGAGCCCCCCTTCTATGATTTCGTCCCAACCGATCAACCTTTTTCCGTGTTCGTTCAGGAATTGCTCAATCCGTCTAATGAAGTAGCCCTGAACCTGCTCTACGTCATTGAATCCCTCTCGTACCATAAGGTCTTGGACATACTCGCTTTCCTCCCATCGGGCTTTTGGTGCTTCGTCCCCACCGATGTGGATATAGTCACCTGGGAACAGGTCAATTACCTCCAGTAGCACATTTTCGAGGAACTCGAATGTCGACTCATATGGGCAGTAAATATCCTCGAAAATACCCCACGTCATTGCGACCTCGAACGGGCCTTCCGTGCAGGCAAGTTCGGGGTATGCGGCGAGAGCAGCTGTGGCGTGTCCGGGCATCTCGATTTCCGGAATAATCATGACGCTTCGCGCTTGGGCGTACGCTACGATCTCCCGGATTTCGTCTTTCGTGTAGAAGCCACCATACCGAACTCCGTCACCCTGAAACTCGTCCAATCCGTGTCCCATCTGCGTCTGTTCACGGAACGCTGCAACCTCGGTCAGCTTCGGGTACTGGTCGATTTCGATACGCCAACCTTGGTCTTCCGTAAGGTGCCAGTGGAAGCGGTTGATCTTGTACATGGCTAAAAGATCGATGTAGTGCTTAATGAACTCTGGGGGGAAGAAGTGTCTGGCAACGTCCAGGTGAACACCGCGATACGTAAAGCGTGGGGCGTCGTCGATCTCAAGCACTGGCAGTTCAAACGAAGAAACATCTGAACTCGTGACGGCATCCGGTGGCATGAGTTGGCTTAGAGTCTGGAGACCGTAAAAGAGGCCAGCGTAGTCAGCGGCGTTGAGAGTAATTCCTTCGGTAGTAACACTCAGCCTGTAGCTTTCTGCGGCGCCCTGGCCGTCGATGTCGACTTTAATCGCGCTGTCATTGCCCCCTGATTCCGAGAGCGCTAGTGCTCCACTCTCTCGGTAGGGTGCTGCCCAGATATCAAAGATCTCCTGTATTCTGGGGTCGCTTGGATCTATAAGGTGGACGCCAGCACTTGAATTGAGATCTAAGGACCCGGACCCCACGATGACACTGCGAGGGATAGGTACGATCGAGTGGTCCTCTGGTATATCACAACCGCACAGGCTGGCTACTATTCCCATTAGTAGCAATTGATGTGACCTGCCTAAGGAACTCTTTATCATCGGATCGTCCTAGTTAGAACTCGAGTCTGTGTGAACTGTCGGTGGCCATCTTTCGACTTGTGAAATCCGAAGCCGCTTTCTCTGGCGCCGACCCATGGTGTCCCAGGCACTCCACCTGGAGAGCGGTTCACTCCGATCATGCCAGCGGTTAAACGTCGCGCAACGGATTCTGTCTGGTCTCCATCTCCACCAAACACGACAGCTCCGAGACCGAAACGCGTGTCGTTCGCTCTAGCAACTGCTTCATCTACTGAGGCGACACGCGTGACACATGCTACGGGACCGAATGTCTCTACAGTACCAATCGCCATATGCTCTGTGACTCCGGTGATTACTGTAGGTGTCACGAAGTTTTTGTGATTCCCATCTGCTCCAGTTAGAACGGTCGCCCCGGCCGTGACCGCTTCATCTATTTGGGCCAGCACATGTTCACGCTGCTTAGCGTTGACCATGGGACCGATGTCCGATCCTTCGAGTCCATCGCCTACCGTTAGCGCAGAAGCAAGCTGGGTGAGTGCCGATTCGAATTCGTCTGCTATCGAGTCCATTACAAAGATGCGCTCGGTGGAAATGCATACTTGTCCACAGTTTCGGAATGAATTGAGGGCAGCGAACTTTGCAGCTCGTCCGATGTCCGCGTCCTCTAGAACTATCATGGGATCCTTCCCGCCTAGTTCTAGCATGACCCTTTTTAGGGTGCCGCTCGCCTCTCTCATGATATGCTTGCCTACCTCACGTGAGCCGGTGAAGGCGATCATGTCCACGTCTGAGTGCACGAGCGCTTTACCTTGGTCGTCGGCACCATGCACTACGATGAGGACGTCTTTGGGCAGCACCTCGTTCAAGACGTCAGCATACGCCTGACCACAAAGTGGAGTTTCTTCCGATGGTTTAAGTACGACCGTATTACCAGCCATTAAGGAAGGAAGCACCATCCAGTTCGGCATGGACATGGGAAAGTTCCACGGGGTGATTGCTCCTACTACTCCTAGGGGGTCGTGGTAAATCGTCGAGCGGTGCCCGCCGTGTTCTACTATGTCAGGCTGGAGTGCATCGACTATTTCTGTGATCTCTTCTTCTAATCGCGACCCGAGGCCGTGCGCCTCCGCCCTTGACTCTTTAATTGGCTTTCCCTGCTCTCGGGTCATGAGTCTGGCATGCTTTTGCTCTCGCTCGGAAAAGATCACTGCTGCTTGTCCAAGGATGTCTGCCCGGCCCTGAAGACCTAGTGCGCTCCAGCCCAATTGTGCGTCACGAGCTCGGTCGACCGAGTTTTGGACCTTATCGGTCTGAGTGACTAAAACTTCACCCAGGACGTCTCCTGTAGCGGGATTTAGAGAGGAAAGGATGTTCATGTCCGAGAAAGCCTCACGCAGAGGGGTTTTGGAGTTCACGCTGCCCCCGAAGATGCCTGACCGTCGAACATGAGGGCAAGTTGAGGCTGGACGGTTGACTAATCTGGATGCATCGTGACGGCCAATGATTCTTTGGAGGGTCTCTATGCGCTTCGGCTTAACACGCGCCTGCGCCTGCATGGCAATGGCAGGATTTTTCGGTGTATCGCAACTCGCGGCTCAGTCCTACGATCTCCTGATCCGGGGAGGCAGGGTTCTCGATGGTACAGGAAATCCCGAGGTCGTAGCTGACGTTGCGATTCGAGATGGTGTGATTGTTGCGGTGGGGAACCTTGAAAGTGCGACTGCCGGGCGCACTATCGATGCGAACGGAATGCATGTCACGCCGGGCTTTATCGACATGCACTCGCATGCCGACCGAACACTTTATGCGGGAGATGCGAACGATCGGGCTGCAGCGAATCTCGTCGCGCAAGGGATCACAACGATTGTAGTGGGTCCGGATGGTCGTAACCCCGTGTGGCCGATCTCAGCCGAGATCGCCGGATACGAGAGTCTCGGTGTGGGACTGAACATTGTGCCCATGGTTGGTCATGGATCGGTTCGAGGGGAGGTTATGGGTGATGACTACGAGCGGCATGCGACGCCTGAAGAGGTGGCCTTGATGAAAGCTCTAGTCCGCATGGGTATGGAAGAGGGAGCATGGGGACTTGGGGCTGGTCCGGAATATCGTCCGGGACGGTTTTCGACCACGGAGGAGATCATCGCACTCGCTGGGGTTGTCTCCGATTACGATGGCTTCTACTACGCACACCAGCGAAGTCAGTCACCTCTTCCTCTGTGGCTTACTCCGAGCATTGTAGACGAGTACACCCCGCCACCAACGTGGCCTGAGGGGTGGAGACTGACAGCTACGGATGGGATGCATGAGACGATTCGGATCGGGCGGGAGACTGGAATTCGGGTCGTGGGAACCCATATAAAGGCAAAAGGCCCTAGAACATGGGGCCAGTCTGCGATAGATGTCATGGCCATTGATCGAGCAAGGGCTGAGGGTGTTCAGGTTTACCTGGATCAGTATCCCTATGAGACCTTCGGAGGTGGCTCAGTCGAAGTGATTCCGCGTTGGTACTATGCGCCCATTGGGACTGATCGGAGCGGAGGACTCGATGCGCCTGACTGGGGTAGGGAGGGGCTCCTGGTAAATTGGAATGAGAATCTTAGGGGCCACCTAAAGGACCCGGTTCTTAGCATTGAGCTTGTTACAGATGTCGAGTACATCCTCGATCTGCAGGGAGGGGCGGATCGACACATCATCGTCATCTCTCCTCGTGACGAGTCGTTGGTCGGGAGAACGCTCGGAGACCTTGCTAGGGAAAATAGATTGAGCGCGGTGGAGCAGGTGCTCCAACTAGCGCTTGATCTGGGGACGGCCACGCTTCGTTCGGGAGTCCGTTTCCGGGGCTTGGCTGGCTCCGCTGAGGATGTCGAGCGCTATATGAGGCAGGATTACACGGCAACGTCGACTGACGGAGGGGTCGTGGCGCATGCTCGCCCTGGACAGCATCCGCGTTACTATGGTACGTATCCCCATAAGATTGCCACTTATGTGCGTGATAAGGGCACCATCACACTCCCCTTCTTTGTTCGCTCCTCAACGGGGCTGCCAGCTCAGATCGTGGGACTTAGGGACCGTGGCTATGTCCGAGAGGGCCAAGTGGCCGATCTAGTGATCTTTGACTACGAGGAAGTCCAAGATCATGCTACGATCACCAACCCAGGTGGTGGAAACGACGGGATCGAATACGTCTTCGTGAATGGGGAAGCCGTGGTGGACCGCGGTTTGGTTACAGGAGCGCTACCCGGGATGGTGCTGCGAAGAGGTGGCGTTGAGGAATGAGTGATTGACGAGACTATTGCGGTGACTTCAAAGCTCGAGCGTGCCATCTGATCTAGAACCCTGTCCCAGTGCCGAGGTAGCGGACGATAGCGACATAGAGTCCCCCTGCGATCGCAGCTATCGCTGCGATCTTGATCAACTTCTTGAGGATTCCATAGATCATCATGGCCGCAACGATCAGGATCGGTACTAGATAGATAGGGTTGGCTGCGAGGAACTGCATCACATTCTGCATTTAGCTCTTTGTCACTCTCTCACGGGATTTCTATCCGGACATCTTTAGATCTTCCTTGAATGAAGCGCCGCTACGGCGTGTTGTCCACGGGCTCGAGGAGGTGTTTCGTTCGGCACTGCAAGGCCAACGAGCGTGTCAGGGTCGTGCTAATTTGAGTGGTCGTCATGCAACCTTAGGGGACCGATTGACTTGCGCCTAGGCGCATGAAGCCCGATTTCGAGTGGCTGTAGCACAGTTTAGCAAGTGTATTGGTCACAAATAACGGGAGTTCGGAACCGATCGTGAGCACCGTAAACACCACTACGCCCTCGGGCCGAGCCTTTTTCGGACACCCCAGGGGTCTGTCGACGCTCTTCTTCACGGAGATGTGGGAGCGTTTCTCGTACTACGGGATGCGCGCTCTGCTCACACTCTTCATGACGACTGCTACTATTGAGTCGAACCCGGGCATGGGCTTCGACGTCGCGACGGCCGGAGCGATATACGGGATGTATACCGCACTGGTGTACATTACCGCTCTGCCTGGTGGCTGGATCGCTGACAACCTTTGGGGCCAGCGCAAAGCCATATGGGTCGGTGGATGGATCATCGCCATAGGACATTTCACGATGGCCATTCCGACTGACTTCAGCTTCTTCTTGGGGTTGGTCTTTGTTATTTGCGGCACTGGCCTGTTAAAGCCGAATGTTTCAACCATCGTCGGTGACTTGTATCCAGACGGTGGGGCCCGGCGTGATGCGGGTTTTTCAGTGTTCTATATGGGAATCAACCTCGGCGCATTTTTTGGCCCCCTGATCACCGGCTGGCTCGGTGAAGGGTATCATTGGCACTGGGGTTTTGGGGCCGCTGGCGTTGGTATGGTCTTAGGACTGATCCAATTCCGTCTAGGCCAGAGACACCTAGGTGATGCTGGACATCTGCGCACCGAAAAGTCACCAGCTGAAATTGCGGCTCTTTCGAAAAAGTTTTTTGGTGCTTTTTCTGCTTCGGTAGCTACCGTTGCGATCTTTGCTTTTCTTGTGTCCAGCGGAGCGATTTCGCTCACAGTCACGCAGATCGCAGCCGGGCTAGGGTACGCGGTACTGCTTCTCGTCGCTCTGTATTTTATCTATCTGTGGACAGCCGGAGGACATACCGCCGAAGAGAACAAGCGGATGGCAGTAATCTTCTGGCTGTTTCTTATGATTGCGGTGTTCTGGTCAGGCTTCGAACAAGCCGGAACCTCTTTGAACCTTTTTGCTCGAGATCTGACGGATCGGACGGTCTTCGGCATTGAAATCCCAGCGTCGACCCTACAGTCGGTCAATGCGGGATTCATAATCCTATTGGCGCCACTTTTTGGGGTCCTCTGGGTCTGGCTGGACTCCCGGCAGGTGAATCCGTCGATTCCGGTTAAGGCCGGGCTCGGCTTATTTGGTTTGGCTGCTGGCTTCTTTGTACTGGCTTGGGGAGCGGCAAATGCGACGCCAGATAATCCTGTGTCGCCGTCTTGGCTGGTTGTGACCTACTTCCTGCATACAGTAGGTGAACTGTGCATATCCCCGATCGGTCTCTCTGCGATCACAAAGCTTTCGCCGGCGCGCCGTGTTGGGCAGATGATGGGGATCTGGTTTGTGGGTGCAGCACTCGGAAACCTTTTCGCAGGACTGGTCGCAGGCCAACTCGAAAACATGCCACCGGCGGATCTGTTCCAGACGGTTGCAATGATCATTGGGGGTGTGGGAATCGTTGGAATGCTTGCAAGTCAGCGGGTCAAAAAAATGATGGGATCGTGCGACTAAAGATCCGCTTCAGAATGAGAGACGGATCGTTGATGCCTGACTGGATTGGGTGCCTGTGTGGCGAGACGTTGGGCTTCACGAGTCTGGTTTTGACTTGTGAAGCCCGGACGTCGACGTTTGGCCCACGGCAGTTTGCGAGGGTAGTTAAGCAGGGGTCGGTCCTATGACAGTTGCGTTTGTAATTGGTGGCACACTGTTCGGGTCTGCCCTTCTGTGGGTCTCCTGCGGAAGGCTGGAAGAAGCCACTGATAGGCTTGCCCGGTACCACGGTATCCCTGATGCGGTGAAGGGATCGGTTTTGCTTGCTGTTGCGTCTAGTATGCCAGAACTAGTGACAGCGCTTCTGGCATCTTCGGTTCATCAGGATTTCGAGCTTGGCCTCGCCGCCATCATTGGTTCGGCGATCTTTAACATCCTCGTGATCCCAGCTTGTGCAGTGTACGCCAGAGGTGGGCCACTAGGGGCGAATAGGGCTCTGGTTTACCGAGAGGCACAGTTCTATCTCATTTCGGTTTTTGTACTCATGGTCACTCTGAGCCTATCGGTAATCTACGGTGGGCTGGGGACGCAGGAGTTGCCAGGCGGAAGTGAGATCTACTCAGGAGAGTTCTCAAGGTCCCTGGCTGTATTTCCTCTCCTTCTTTATGGGCTTTACCTCTATATCCAACTTCAAGAGGTAAGGCAAACCCCTGACGAAAATCGCCTCCGTGATGGGATCAATGCGACCAAAGAAGGGGGCATCCTTCTTGTTTGTATCGGTCTTATACTGGTCGGTGTTGAAGTCTTGCTGCGCGTGGCGATCACCCTCGGTGAAATGCTGGAGACTCCTACCTTCCTCTGGGGCATGACCATAGTAGCTGCTGCTACCTCAGTGCCGGATAC
>DLTN01000018.1:12394-12639 GCA_002500925.1 Gemmatimonadales bacterium UBA7835
GTTTTTGGAAGCAACGTCTTCGACCTGCTGGTGGCGGTTCCGCTCGGAGTAATAGTTGCGGGGTCCATTGTCGTGAACTTCACTCAGATCGTTCCGATGATGATGTTCCTTATTCTGGCGACCGTCGTGATGCTTGTTTTCATGCTGAGAAACATGGAGATCAACATTAGAGAATCTCACATCATGATACTCCTCTATGTGGCTTTTGCGATCTGGATGACACTGGAGGCTTTTGGCTTCACCAG
>DLTN01000046.1 GCA_002500925.1 Gemmatimonadales bacterium UBA7835
CGGGTGCATTATTGGCCGGAGATTCAGTCCGGGTAAACGGAGCGATCGTTGGCAGAGTCCTCTCGGTGGAAGGCAACACCTTCACTCTCCTGAGCCGAGGTAAGCCTATTTGTCGGGCCGGGGAGATGCACGGAGAGGCACCCATATGCGACCCAGCACCGATACAGCGACGCACACTCCTGTTTGAAGAAGTGTCCCTGGAGCGACGTATGGAGAAGGGGAATCCTGCGATCTGGACACTTGGTGGTGGAGTGATCGGCGGTGGAGTGTTCGCGGCGCTCGGTTATTTCATTGGGCCGGTGGTTGGATTTGGTAAAGTGCCTGGGTGCACTGCGCAGGAATCGAACACCTACTGCGTGAATCCTGTTAGCAAAAGCGAATTGGATGCGCAGCAGAAAGAGAGAGATCAGAGTCGGGGAGCGTTTTTCTTTGGCGTCGTGGGCGGGACCTTCGCGGCGGTTATGGCTCGCAAGCTTTCAGTCGGCTGGGTAGAGTTCACGCCGACAGCGCCTTTACGTTCGAATGAAGGCTGGGGTATGTACGTTACCGTTCCAGCGAACTGATCTCGAAAGTCCGAGTCAGGAGTTACGGCGCATTACGTTGTGGAGAGTGCTCAGAGAGTTTTAGAAGGAGCGATTGGCTCGTTTCGTTGGCTTAAATAGCCGAAAGTTACCTTCGAGTGGGTGCCATGAATTACGGGGATCGTTGATCATGACTGTTCGTTTTGTGCTAGCGCTTGTTGCCTCGCTGGCCGCAACGAGCCCGGTATCGGGTCAAGCCATGGCGGATCCTGGGGCTCCGAAGCCGGTTGCGATCACCTTCCTCGATGTAGGGCAAGGGGACGCAACCGTGATCCGCACGCCGAGTGGCCGAGTTGTAATGATCGATGCAGGGCGGGTTTCACCCCTTCGTCAATTGACGAGGCTAGGCGTTAGCGAGATCGCTCTTCTTATAGCAACTCATGCGCACGCCGATCACATAGGCGGGTTGGATGACGTTCTCACAGCTCGCCCTGTAGACACCTATGTCGATAATGGTACGCCCCACACGACAGAGACATACAGGGAACTTATGGCTCATGTCGAGCGTTTGGATGTTCGGTATCTTCAGGCTGTGCCGAGGACTCTCACTCTAGATGAGATTTCTCTGGATATCCTTCCCCTGCCACCGTCGATGGAAGGGCAAAACAATCGATCGGTAGGGGTCCTACTCAGGTATGGCGAGTTCCTAGCCTTCTTCTCAGGAGATTCAGAGAGACCCGAACTGGAATTTTGGCAAGCAAGAGGGGTCGTCGAGGATGTGACCTTGCTAAAGGCTCCTCATCACGGCGCAGTCAATGGATTTACCCATTCATTCTTAGAGGAAGCTGCCCCGGAAGTCGTAGTCATCTCGGTCGGTGCGACTAACCCGTATGGGCATCCCCGCCCCGAGGCACTAGCGGCGTATAGCTCCGTTGCCGAGGAGGTACTGCGTACCGACCGGGACGGTACCGTCACCGTGTTAGGCTTCTCTGACGGTCGTTATGAAACAGTGCTAGGGGAGGCCTCTTATGATCAAGTTGAGCTCCAATCGATGGGATATTGGGACATTAATCAACTCAGGCCCGGGGATGATTCCGGTGGCCAGCTTGACCTAGTTTCCGGGATGCTCCCTAGCAATCAGACAACGAGTAGAATGGAGGACATTCTTACGCTAACCGTAAATGCAGGCACTAGTAGTCAGGATGCTCCAAATCTAAATGCTGAGTATGTGGTGATCGAAAATCACAGCCCCACAAGCGTGGACATCGGAATGTGGCGGCTCTGTGACCTCTCGAGCCGGTGCTTTCGCTTTCCGTCGGGTTCTAACATTGATGGCGGCCGCAGAGTTGTGGTGTACACCGGTTACGGTACGACGGACGGAATCTCTTTTTTCATGAACAACGGAAATGCGGTCTGGAATGACAACGGCGATGAGGCGAGGCTTTTCGGTGCGGGGGGACAGGAGGTTTTGAGGTATGTGTATGAGTGAGCATGAGTTCGAGGTCTGGGTTGTCGATTCTCTTGGAGATGGTACAGCGGTTTTGGTGGAGGCGGGTGACAAAGAGCCGCCGTCACTGATTGAAATGTCCGCCGATTTGCTCGGCTCCTTAGCGATTGAGGGTGCGGTCCTTGTCGTTCCGTTAGGTGAGGTGGGTGAGCCCCTCTGGGATAAGGCGAAACGTGATCTAGATACGGAGCGAGCACTCAAGGCCGAAGCAGAGAGGCTGCTGGATAGACTTCAGGAACGTGATCCGGGTGGCGATATCGTTTTGTAAGCCCTTAAGGATCGAGCGATTCCTGTGGTCTAAACTTCCTGACGTAGGCCGGCCCAATCATCGAACGCACCGTCGACAAGTGTGACGTCAAATCCTTCTCGCGCGAGGAGTGCTGTTGCCGCTGAGGCCCGGTTGCCGGATCGACAGTATGTCATCACAGGTTTTCCTCTGGGGACCTCATTGATACGAGACGCTAGACGAGTGTGCGCAATATTTAGCGCTCCGGGGATGTGAGCTGTTTCAAACTCCGACGAACCTCGAACGTCCACGATCGTCCATTCAGCGCTACTCACGTTTGCATCCAAATCCGAGAACTCGATCCGTGACAGTGAGTGGTCGGCTAACCGACTGCTGGAAAGCTCTGAGGGCGGAGTAAAGCCCGAAATGTTGTCGTAGCCAATCCTGACTAGGGTTCGAACAGCGAGGTTGACTTGTTCCTCATCGAGAATCAGATAGATCTCCGCGGCCGGGTCAACGTAGGAACCAACGATCATTGCAAAACTTATCCCTAGCGGTGCGTAGAGAGACCCTGCCACATGGCCTGCCATGAATTGTTTTCGATCCGGTCGTGTGTCTATGATCACTGCATGGCTAGCCGTGCTCTGCAGAATGAGGTCCTCGATTCCACACAGTTTCGGGACCGGTAGGGGCCCGAGAATGGGGGCGCCCTCTCTATTCAACTCCTTCATTCGGGTGAAGTACAGTGGGGGTGCTGGCTGTCCACCAAGAATAGACCCAACGAAGGCTTCTTCCGTCTGAAAGCCCAAGGCAGCGTTGAATTTTCTTTCGTAGCCAACTGTGGACATTGGTACGGCGCCGAGAGCCTTCCCACACGCACTGCCTGCGCCGTGCCCTGGCCATACTTGCAGGTGGTCCTGTAGTGCCAAGAATCGCTCTGTAGACTTGTATAGTTGACGAGCAGAAGGGTCCTGCGTGCCACTTACACCGGAAGCCGTTTCAAGAAGGTCGGGACGCCCGAGATCTCCTACGAACACAAAATCACCTGAGGCAATGCCTATCGGTTCTGTGGCTCCGCTACCCGTGTCCGTAACGAGAAAACTCATGTGCTCCGGTGTGTGTCCGGGTGTATGTAATGCCCGGATGCAAATGTTTCCGATCATGAACTCGTCATTGTCTTTCAGCTTGCGGATGTCATAGCCCGAGTCCTTAGGCCAAACGTATGCGCAGTCGTCTCCTCCTTCTCCTGACAGGTAGATGGTGACTTGGTGATGCTCGGCGAACTCTCTTAGTCCTGAGAGGAAATCAGCGTGGATATGTGTTTCGGTAGCAGCTACAATGCACAGACCCTCCTCCTTCGCTATCTCCGTGTATCGATCGATATCGCGTCCTGGATCGATTATCAGAGCCTCCCCGGTGCGTTGGCATCCTAGTAAGTACGCGTATTGAGCGAGTTCCTGATCCATAACTTGGCGAAAGAACATGACAGCATCCTCTGGAGATCATCTGACATGCAGATAGCGTCAGAGTTCAGGGATGTGCAAGAGGAATCACTCACGCAGCCGTTTCTGGGCTTGGTATCACACTGGTTAGTCGCATAGCAATTTGCCGTGCGATCGATGCGGGGCCATCGTGTCGCTCTCTTCATAACCCAACCTTTGCGCCGTGCCGATGCTGATCCGTCTTATAGCCTTTCTAGGGCTTCAGGGATTTCTGTGTATGTCATTCGTTCTAGGTACCCACGAATTGGCCGGTCAGACCCGAGCCACGGTGGCCGAGGAGCGGATTGCGCTAGCTACCTATCCGTATTCGGATGCGAATCCGATCCCTGTGCTAACTCAGGATCCGCGCCTATATCCTTATCACAAGTTCGAGGGATACGCACACGAGTCCGAGTTGCGGGAATGGACTGTGGTCACCCTAGAGAATGACTGGATCGAAGTGTGGGTTTTGCCGGAAGTTGGTGGAAAGGTGTGGGGCGCAAGGGTGAAGGCGACTGGCCACGAATTCATCTACCGAAACGAGGTGATGAAATTTCGGAACATCGCGTTAAGGGGCCCATGGACCTCTGGGGGGATTGAGTTCAATTTCGGCGTGATTGGGCACACTCCATCTACTGCGAGCCCGGTCGACTACCTGCTTAGTGAGAATGACGATGGGAGTGCGAGTGTGTTTGTCGGGGCAATGGACCTGCCCTCTAGGACTCGTTGGCGGGTCGAAATCAGACTCCCCGCGGATCGGGCTTACTTCGAGACACATGCGCAGTGGCAAAATCCAACGCCACTGGAGCACCCCTACTACAATTGGATGACCGGGGCAGCTTTCGCTAAGGATGACCTAGTCCTCTCTATACCAGGGAACGCGTACCTAGAGCATCCTGGCGCAGAGCAGAGCTGGCCGGTAGACCCTGAGGGCCGGTTTCTTCCGGCGTACGACCAGAATCGATTCGGAGGCAACAAGTCTTACCACGTGGTCGGGTCACACCAAGATTTTTTTGGAGGTTACTTCGAAGATGAGGACTATGGGTTTGGTCACTGGGGGCGTTACGAGGAAATGCCCGGTCAGAAGCTCTGGCTGTGGGCTCTGTCGCGCCATGGAGGAATCTGGGAAGATCTTTTGACCGATACTGATGGCCAGTACATAGAATTTCAGGCTGGCCGTTTGCTGGTTCAATATTCACCGAGCGGAGAGGTGAACCCGATCTCTGAGGTTGGTTTTTCACCGGGGAGCTCGGACAGGTGGACGGAAACATGGTTTCCAGTAGAGAGACTCGGGGGCCTCACAGAGGCGTCCCGTGAAGGAGCTCTCTACCTGGAGCGGATTGGGACCGAAGTGCTCGTGCGCGCTCATTCTTTTGTCGCCGCCGCAGACACGCTCGTGATCTCTGTAGGCGGAGATACTGTCCTTACCGATGCAAGGGACTTCAATGTGCTTGAGCCTGTCTCTTGGAGTGTAGAGGTGCCTGAGGATGCCGATGTTGTAATTACGCTTGGTGCTCTTGGCCTGCACTACGACAGTGACCCACAGTCGAAATCACTGGATCGCCCTTTCCAGACCCCGCCTGAGGCGGTGCCTTCCATACCCTGGGCCGATAGGAACGCCGAGGCTGCATCCGAGCTTGTGCAAGGGAGGCGACTTGCGGAGGCGCGGCATACTTATGAGGAGGTATTGGATGCCGAGCCTTGGCATCGGGAAGCCCTCCTTGGTCTAGCCGACTTGGAATTCAGGCGTGGCCTGAACTCTACGGGACTTCTATATGCTCGCCGTGCACTTCAATTAGATGCCTATGATACCGAGGCAAATTTCCTCGCGGGAAACCTCTACTTAGCCGCCGGAAAGGTGCTCGACGCTCACGAGGCTTTTGGCTGGGCCGCTCGAGGCATGCAGTACCGATCCGTCTCGTATCAGCAACTTGCCAAACTGGAAGCCGTAGAGGGTGACTGGAAGGAGGCGACCAGATACGCGAACATGGCTCTCGACTATGACGTCTATGCTCTTCCCGCATATCACATCCTGGCGGTGTCTGCTCGAGCAGAAGGAGACTCTCTTCGGGCCTCAAACGCGTTAGAACGGATTGAAGAGATTGATCCCATGTCGCACATACCGTTCGCTGAGCACTGGCTGGCGGAGGATGGAAATGAAGCGAGAGCAGAACTTCGCGCCCGGTTTAGAGGTGAATTCCCGGGACAAGAGATCATCGAGCTTGGACTGGCATATGCCGCGGTCGGTAGGATGGGTGAAGCGAGGGCGGTGATGTCTCTGGCAGACGGGACAAGTGTCGAACCCCTAACACGTGCCTGGATCGCTCATTCTGCAGGTAACGTCGGTGACTTGGGCGCACCAGCTTCTGTAGACTTTGTGTTTCCTTTCCGTAGAGAGATGCTGCCTGTACTCACTTGGGCTGCAGATAACACAGACCACTGGGGATGGAGGTACCTTCTGGCCTTGGTTTTGGCTGCTCGTGACCGACCTCTTGAAGCTGCTAACGAGTTACGCGCGATCGGATTGAAGCCGGACTATGCTCCGGTGTACACGACTCGAGCACTCCTCGTGAATGACGACGAAGCAGATCGAGAGCGGGATCTCCGCTACGCTGTGGAGCTCAATCCGGATGAGCGCTTACTCAGGATTCCTCTAATTCAACATATGCAGGCAGCTCGGAATTGGGATGAGGCGGTCAGGGCGTCAGGGTCAGCGCTTGAGATTTTCCCCAGAGATTTCGATCTCGCGCTGCTTCATGTTCGGAGCCTTAACGAGTTAGAGCGATACGAAGAGTCCATTCGGATCATGCACGATATTCAGGTCTTGCCATCCGAGCACTCGCTCGGAGCGCATCAGCTCTTTGCCGACGCTGAAGTCATGGCTGGTCTGGTCGCTCTCGAACGGGGTGAACTTGAAGTAGCCAACGATCACTTCTTAATGGCAATGACGTGGCCAGAGCGACTTGGGCAGGGTCGCCCATACTCTCCCGAAGAGCGGTTACCTCGTTTTCTCCTTGCCTTGTCGCGCTGGCTCAGCGATGACTCAGAGGGTGCGAGCCGTGCCTGGACTGCAGTCGTTGATGCAACACCTGATTCAGTTTTTTGGGGAGAAAGTGCTACGCGTCTGGACCTGCTCGGTGCCCTATCGCTTGAAGCACTCGGGAGACAGGAAGAGCTTAAGAGCTTCGGAGATGTTGGCGTTGGTGCCTTGGCTCCAGTCGCTAATCAGGTCCGCGCCGCTTCCCGGGCTGGCGAGTCCGTTGCTCTCGCTGTAGCTGCTACCACCGCCGAGATTGATGAGATCTTCGATGATGTTCAGGGAAGGTTGATCCAGAAAGTGTTGGGATTCGCAAGTCAGGTTGTTCACTAATGCTATGGGTTTTGCGCTGACTCTCCGTCAGGGCAGGATACCATGTGAGATTGACCGGGGCCTCCAATTCGTCAGGTCAAAACAGTCCCGTCACCACCCCATCCACGAGATCAACGCCCATCGCAGATGGTACAGCACCTAGACCGGGCATCGTCATAATGGCACCCGTCTTTGCAACCACAAACCCGGCGCCAGCGGAAGGAGTGACCTCGCGTACGTGAATCTGGAAACCCGATGGTCGTCCTAAGAGCGCCGGATCATCAGAGAACGAATACTGGGTTTTTGCGATACACACGGGTGCGTCACGCATACCAGCTTCCTCCAGAACAGCAATTTCTTTGGCGGCAGATGGGTGGATATCCAGACCGTCAGCACCATAAATCTCCTGGGCTACGGTTTCCATTTTCTCAATTAGGCCCATGTCATTGGGGTATAGTGGCGTGTAGGCCGCCTCTCCGGATGTCAGGATCTCCCATACGGCATCTGCGAGGTCTAGGCATCCCGCACCGCCTTCACCCCACGGATCCGCAACAACTGCTCTAACTCCCATTTCGGCGCAGCCATCAAGCAATACGGCGATCTCAGCGTCCGTGTCTGTCAGGAATCGGTTGATCGCTACCACCGGAGGCACTCCGAATTTGCGGACATTATTCGCGTGAGCTTCGAGGTTCACAAAGCCGCGCCTTACGGCCTCAACATCTTCAGACGCGAGGTCATCCTTGCTCTTCCCTCCATTCATCTTTATTGCGCGGACTGTGGCGACAACTACTGCCGCCTCAGGGTTCAGGTCACCAAACCGACACTTGATGTCGAAGAATTTCTCCGCTCCCAGGTCTGCTCCGAAGCCGGCTTCCGTAACTACAACGTCACCTAGCGAAAGACCAACCCGAGTCGCCGTCAGGGAGTTGCAACCGTGTGCGATGTTCGCGAAAGGTCCACCGTGTATGAGCGCTGGGGTTCCACCGAGAGTCTGCACCAGGTTGGGACTTACCGCGTCCTTGAGCAGGGCGGCCATGGCTCCAGACACTCCGAGGCCCTCTGCCCTTATCGGTTCTCCGCTTCGGGTGTAGCCGATAATGATTCGGTCGATACGCTCTTTCAGGTCGGTGGTGCCGTTGGCGAGGCAGAAGATCGCCATGATCTCGGAAGCAGCTGTGATGACAAAGCCATCCTGTCGCGGGACACCACCAGTCCGACCACCAAGACCGACTATGATGTTCCGCAGCGCCCGGTCATTCATGTCAATCGCACGCGGCCACGTGAGCCTAGTTGGGTCAATGCCGAGTGTGTTAGGTCTGTAGAGGTGGTTATCTAGAACAGCAGACAGTAGACCGTGGGCTGAGCTGATTGCGTGGAAGTCTCCAGTGAAGTGGAGGTTGATTTCCTCCATAGGTACGACTTGGCTATAGCCACCCCCAGCTGCGCCTCCTTTGATTCCAAATACTGGTCCGAGGCTGGGCTCGCGGAGGCACAGTACTGGATTGCGCTCTCTGAGATTAAGGGCATCGGCTAGGCCCACGGATACAGTTGACTTTCCTTCGCCTGCGGCGGTGGGGCTGATCCCCGTGACCAGCACAAGCTTACCATCACGCCCTCCCATAGCTCTAGCAATTTCGAGTGGGATCTTGGCTTTGTGGTGCCCGTGCGGCTGTATGTCTTTTGGTCCGAGCCCGATTTTAGCTGCGATCTCCTGTATTGGTAGGAGTTCGGCTTCTTGGGCTATTTGGATGTCGCTTTTGATGGGTTGCTCCCTTGGTGCCGTACATTCGGTGTCGTTGGGGCGCCAAAATCAAACTAGAACTTACGAAGGCGCAATGCTCCCGATAAGTCTGGTTCTCATCATCTTGGCTCCGTCAGGTGTCCTAACGGAGGTCGTATCCTATCCAACCGACTTTCCAGTCATCGGTCACTCAATGTCTGTCTTGCTGCGAAATATGGTTTGCACCATGGTGCTCAGCATAATTGTTGTGCCGATAACTTTTAATGATGTCGAGGCGCAGCAAGCGGGCGACCAGTATCGCGCACGAGCTGCTCGGACCGACGTTGCCCCGGCGCTCGACGGTATTCTTGAGCAAGGGGTCTGGGGACCGGCTGGGCTGATCAACGAGCTGATCCAACAGGAGCCAATAGAGGGCGCGCCTGCTACCGAGGACACCGAAATCTATCTGCTGTATGACGCCCAGAATCTCTACATTGGCGTTCGGGCATGGCAGCGCTCCAATCATGGAGTGGTAGCGACGGAAATGCGACGCGACTCTGATAGGATTTTGGACGAAGACAATATCCAGATCATTCTGGACACGTTCAGGGACTCACGATCGGGGTACATGTTCGTGACAAATCCGCTTGGCGCACAGCTTGATCAGCAGGTATTCAATGAGGGAGAGGGCGGTGCGAGGCAGTTTGGTTTTTCTAGTTCGAACATCAACCGTGACTGGGATGGAGTTTGGCATGTAGCTGCAAGAGTCCTCGAAGATGGTTGGGTTGTTGAAATTGCAATTCCGATGGTAACGCTTCGCTTTAACGACTCTGATCAGCAGGTATGGGGCATGAACATTATGCGGAACATGGGTGGTAAGAATGAGCAAGCCTTCTGGGCTCCCATATCCAAAGAATTCACCATCACCAGGGTAAGTAGGGCCGGAGTACTCGAGGGTATGCAGGAACTCAATAGGGGTATGGACCTGAGGGTTACCCCATTCGTAACTGCTGGAGGGAGCAGCACGCTGGCGTCGGGTGAACAGAGTAATGATTGGCAACAGGATGTCGGACTCGACATGAAGTATGGGCTTTCCTCTGGTTTGAATCTCGATCTGACGGTCAACACCGATTTCGCACAGGCCGAAGTTGATGACGAGCAGGTGAACCTCACTCGTTTCGCTCTTTTTTTTCCTGAAAAACGCGATTTTTTTCTAGAGAATTCTGGGAAGTTTCGTGTCGGGTCAGCGAACCCATTCAATCGATATGCTGAGCTCTTTTTCAGCCGTCGCATAGGCCTCACAGAGAGCGGGGATAATGTCCCGATCATCGGGGGCGCGCGGTTGACTGGAAAGGTGGGTCGAAACGACTTAGCGGTGATGACGGTGCAGACCGACGAGGCGATGGGTACGGCTGCCGAGAACTTCGCTGTGGCCAAGTTCAGTCGAAACTGGGGCCGATCTCGAGTCGGTGCCCTAGTGATCAACAAAACGGACATTGACGCTTTCGGTGATTTAGCCAATGACACAAGCTATTTTAACCGCACGTATGCTATCGATGCTTCCATCGCGCCACACCCAAATTTCACGATTCAGGGGTTTGTGGCGGCGACCGAGACGTCAGGGTTGAACGTTCCAGTCGATGACCCGAATACGTCTATTCGTGAGGATGAAGGTTGGGGTGGGATGGGCACTTATATAAATGCTCAGTGGCTAGATGCTGACTGGAAGATCTATGGCGAGTACGGTGATTTTGAGAACGACTTTAACCCGGAAGCGGGATTTCTGCCCCGCAATGGAATAAGGACTTCTAAGTGGCACATAGAGAGGAGTCCTAGGCCGGACTTTTGGGGCATTCGTGTTCTGTCACCGATGGTCAACTACATCTATACCACCGATCAGACGGGACTCAGGCTGGCCGACCGCTGGCACTATATGCTTGGTGTCCGCTTTGACAATGGTGCGTATTTGAACCTTTGGTGGAATGACATTTTTGACCGTGTCGATCGTGAATTCTCTTTGAATGACGTAGTGATCCCTGCGGGCGACTATGACTTCAACGAGTACAGGATCTCTTTCGACTCGAGTCCCTCGCGTCGCTTCTACTACGGATTGATGTTGTCCCCTCAGCAATTCTACGGTGGGGATCGCTTTGACACACAGGGTAAGATAGGTGCTAGGCTGACCGATCGTCTCGCCACGGAAGCGTCATGGACTCGAAACGATGTCGACCTTCCAAGTGGCGATTTCGAGGTGGATCTGGCATCGGTAAGGGTCGATTTTTCCATCTCGCCTGCGATGGCAATCCGATCAATCACCCAGTACAACTCACTCTCAGAGCAGCTCAGCACGAGTGCACGGTTCCGCTGGACTTATCGTCCAGG
>DLTN01000075.1:0-9412 GCA_002500925.1 Gemmatimonadales bacterium UBA7835
CTCACGCAGCCCGGCGTCTAAAA
This sequence comes from Gemmatimonadales bacterium UBA7835, assembly GCA_002500925.1. GTDB lineage: Bacteria > Gemmatimonadota > Gemmatimonadetes > Longimicrobiales > Gaopeijiaceae > UBA2589. The sequence continues at coordinate 24 of DLTN01000075.1, forward strand.
TCCGCCAAAGCTCTGAGGGCCCTATGCGTGAAATTTCACGCAAGGTCTACACTTAGGATCAGGAGCATCCATAGGCGTCTCACAAGAAACGATGGCCCAAAGACAATTGGACCATCACAAAACTTGAACCTTATTTTGGATCCCTAGCAATTAACGATCGTCCGGCTGGATGGCGTGCAACAAGTCGGAGTATTGCTGGGAATCCAATTAGGTCGGCGAGGAGAGCAAGCACGGCCGCGGAAGCGGTGAGGAACCCGATCAGGAATAGAGCCTGGAAGCGCGAGAACATTAGAGAACTGAAGCCAGCAACAACGACTACCGTAACGAGTACGAGAGCCGGGCCTACCTCTCGTATCGTCTGGACTAGGACAGCGCGGACTTGATCTGAGGACCTTAGGTTTCGAGCAAGGGCTCCAAGGAAGTGGATGGTATCGTCGGCGACGATTCCAAAAGCGATCGCAAAGACAATGACGTTAGAAGGTTTCAGATCGAATCCTCCGAGGCCCATCAGCCCCAGAAGAAGAACCAGCGGAATTAGGTTGGGGACGACGGCTAGCAATCCAAGCGACACTGACCGAAACATCCATGACAGTGCGAGCCACACCAGTACAATAGAAAAAACGATACCGGGGAGGAAACTGGAAAGAAGTTGCTCCCAGAGAACCGTCGTCAACTTTACTGTCCCGGTAGCTGTGGCCTGGCCAGTTGGTGGCGGATGACTCTGCAGTCGTTCCTCGACGCGAGCTGTGAGAGGTGAGAGCACCGGGGAACCTTGATCTTGAACTAGAACAATTACCTGACCCACACCTTCGTCGGGAAGATAAACGTCCCGAAGCACATGGTCGTCCTCAAGCTCAACCAACGAAAGCAAATCGTCGATATCCTGTTCAGTTCTGACTTCAGTGCGATTGATCTCTTCAACAGGATCGGCCCACCCAGACTGAGTGCCATAGGCCTCTCCCAGTTCACTCATTACCTGAGGCAGGCCGATCGATCCTAGTACTGCCGGATCCTGTTCTACGAAAACTTGAAACTCCTCGATCCATTTCAACATCTCGGGCGAGTGTCCCTGGTGACCCTCCTGTTCGAGGTAAACGTTGATTTGAAAAAGCCCAAAGCCTTCGCCTTCGATCCAACGCAACTCTTCTAGAATGTTATCGCTCTCTTTTAAATCATCGATAATGTAGGCCTCTACACGAAGTTGGCTCCCAACAGTGAGACCGACTGCCAAAAGGAACCCGAACGCTGCGATCGGCCACATCTCGGGGAGCCGCAACAGTGATTCAATCCTCTTGAGTATCCCCCGCCATAGACGCTCACCCCACTCTTTGTAGGGACCAAGATCTTTGCTACACGCAAGCAAAGCCGGGAGGAGTGTTAATGTCACTAGGTAAGCAACGATTACTGATAATGCCGAAATGACTCCGAACTCGCCGATGAGATGATTGCGAGTAGCAATAAGGCCCAGAAATCCCAGGGCAGTCGTCAGGGACGTAAAGAAGCAGGAGCGAGAAAGGCTTGTGAACGTGTGCACTACGGCTTCATTGATCGCCCGGCCATTTCGCCACGATTCACGTGCACTAACGACGAGGTGAGTAGCATCCGATAAGGCGACCACCAGGATCACTATAGGAACCACGCTGGTGAGCACAGAAATGCTTTGTCCAGCGTACCCCATGAGACCGAGAGTCAGGACGATCGCCGGCGCTACGCCAACGAAGCATAGGGCTGCAATAGAGAGTCTTCGGAAGTACAGCCAAAGTATGATAAAAGAGATAATGACGCCGATTCCAAGAAGCTTCGTCATGTCGGTCTCAAGTGCTAACGGAATCGTCGCACGTAAGACGGGTAAGCCGCTTAGCACTATACGACCAGACGTTTCATACAAATCAGCGATTGTCCCCTGGAGAGCGGCAGTCACCTGCCTGCGGCGGACATCATTATTTTGGTCCGGTGCCAAAAACCCGTGTACTCCGAAGACCGAGAGGTCTTGATTCCAGAGTGTGCCCACGAGAAGTGGGTGCTGGCTCCTCGGCTCCACAATGGCTTGCAGCGTGGAATCTGAAATCTCACTCTGGTTCTCAAGGCGAACGACCTCCACAGTGCGTTCACCATCAATGATGACTTCTTCGGTGAAGTCTATTGCTCCGATCCATCTCACTGACTCAAGCCCCGCGTTCCCGAAAGCATCCGCGAGTTCACGAAGTGTCTCGTAATCACTGGCATTAAAAGGACCTGTGATCTCCAGAAATGCCGACACTTGAAGATCTTCACGCGGGAAGTGTTCCTTGTATTGCTCGAAGACCTCTTGAGCATCTCCGTCGAATACCAAGAACTGCTCGGCTGAATAGTCGACTCGTACTGCCCTAGCCCCCAGAAGTCCTGTTATGAAAAGGCCCGCATGCAGTATGATTACGGCTAATCGGTGTTTTACCAGGAACCGGAAAAAATTCTCGATATGCAGACTCACGATAACGCATCCTGGTAATGAAGAATCATCCTCCCCCCAAGATCAGGAAGTGCACGGGTAAAACGACCAAGATCGCCAAAGCGAGGCACGCCGGCTGAAGCCTCATGTTCCAAGGCGTTCGCGCAGGCCACCCCTGTAACTTCCTCATGAGCCAGTAGAAGAGCGTCGCGAAACCCGCTATACAAGCTGAAGTGAATAGGGATTGAGGCCCTATACCTCCTGTGGCCCTGAGTCCCACGGGTCCTACCAGAACCATGGCTAAGACAAATAGTCCGAGCGTAACTGGGACCGATGTCGGCTCTCTGCTTCCAGACTGAAATGGCCTCAATTGTGTGACCAACATCATCGTCAGTTGTCCAACTACAAGACCCACGAACGGAGCACGCAACGCATCACCGCTCAAAAGCCATTCGGGACCCGACATGACTCGCGGTATTACATCGTGAACCACAAGGGCAACCATCATCACGATAACAGCGTATAAGGTTGCGAGCACTTGGTGTTGGGCATCGTGACGATTCACTCTTTCCCTGAGGAGATATCGCACCACTACCAGGGTGATTAGGGCAATCGCAGGTGCAGCAAGCCACCCTGCCCCGCCAAACAGGTACACGGCGTAAAAAAAGAGCGTTGCTGTCATAACTCCGCTGGTGCGGAGAAGGCTTGAGGCAAACCCGAACAGGGTCACTAGCACCAAGATGGCGAGCAACGTGAACAGGTGTGTGTTGATGACATCAAGATTCTCTGTTGTGAACCGAACCAGAAAATAGAACGTCGCCATCGGCACGATTACGTTGTCGGAGCCGCGCAGGCTCACCCCTTCCAGAAGAGTCACAATCAGGGAAATAAGTACGGCCAACATTGTGCATACCACCCGATCAAGCTCGGTCATAAGCAGGAGGGGTAGGTGCACGACCAGGAACGTTATTACGAAGAACGACATCGATCCTTCCAGAGAACGCTGACCCTCTTCGACCGAATACGTCGTCCTTCCATAAGCAACACCTAGGACAGCGGCAGCCGCGTCCGATACGATCAGTGTCAGAGCAGCTACCACATAGAACACCGGGTTGCCATAGGCCAACACAAATAGGAGACCTACTGCAAGAGGATAAAAAAGTCCGCCCTCTGTCTTCCTGGCTACCCCGTGGACACTCTTGAGAAGGCCGACTCTCCCAGTACCCCAAATCAAGAGTCCAAATACCGAAACTAGACCGATCACAGTCCACCGATTAGCGAAGATCCAGGGGAAACACAGAACTAAAAGCCCTCCCGCAAAATGCACCGACTTCCGGCTCATTTCCGCTGATGGCTTCCCTGACCTTTGCCACAATTCTGCAAGACCGAAGATCAGGAGAAAGCCCGCTCCGACGAGAGCAACTCGAGTCAATTCACTCCACATCAAGCACCTCGTCGATGTTGAATGACTGGTAGAACCACGAGAGATCCTGAGCATGTAACCTCTCGGACAGCTCTGGCAGTGGCTCAACTCGGTCACGCAATGGCCCCGGAGCGGAACGGGGCGCAAAAAGGTTCCAGTAGGCCATGCGTGCACCGGGTGCCGCAATACCCAAAAGAGCCCTGTAGACCCGCTCATGTTCGACCGGGCTCATATATTCGAAGATATCTGAAAGGTTGAACCCGTCGAATGGTCCCTCAGCGTCCTCCGCGGAACCGAGCACCACTCGGATACGGGAGAGCCTCTCACGGATGATCCCCCGGAACTCAGGGCGCAAGTAGCGTGGAAGTGCATCCACCCTATAGTTCCCTGTCATGATATATGCGAGATATGGATTGGCGTGCGTGGGTAACTCACTGCATGCATATCGTGTTCGAGAGAGAATTCTGCTAGCGACAGGCCCATCGACATGCTCGAAGAACGCCGGATCACGACCGAGCCGACCCATAACGAATCGACTGAAAAAGATTCTGATAAGAAGCCGCCAGCGCCAAGTATCCCAGACGTCGCTATAGAAACGTTTTCTCTCACCCAGAGAGCGCGTCTGAAGTAGGCCCTCTACACGGTGCTCCGGGTGTATCAGTGGCAGTAATCGTCGGCGGAATGTGGAGAAGTATGCTTCGAACTTGCCAGCATGAATTACTCCACCACGCACAAGCTCAAGATTTGCGTCCCAAAACACGCACGCATCATCGGGCATTAGGGGTCTAAGGCGTCGATAAGTCTCCTCTCTCGTGGCCGAAGGAGTCACGCCGAGGAAGGCCAAGAGCGCTTCATCATCGAGCTTCGTGAACGCCGCCACTCGGATCATTACGCAGGCTAGCTGGGCTGGGCTCAGGTCGACGGCAACAACTTCGGCTGGATCCAACGTTAACAAGGCTAATGCGTTGTCCCCAGAAGAGGCGATGCTGAGTAGCCGTCCCCCTTTCGCAACCGGAGCTAGGGATTCACACAAGATGTCTGCATCTTCCCAAACACTCCCGTAGCGGATGGCATCAAAGGTCGCCCGCTCCTCAATGGGCCGATCAGTCTCTACTAGAATCTCTTTCTTCATCTTGGCTCTCTGCTCATTCCACTTTCTGCCAGGGACGTCCTAGAGCCTGATGCGCCTGAGCAAACTCTCCCGTGCACATCGCGGCGATGATAGAAATTTCTCCGGCCAAAGCGAGTCCTGCCGCGATTTCAGCAAACTTTGCCGCTCGGCCATCTCCCAAGCAGCCTAAAATCCGGAGTGACTCAGTCGCTGTTGGTAGCCGAGTACCACCTCCTACCGTACCGAGAATAAGGTTGGGAAGAGTCACACATACATAGAGGTCACCCTGTTCAGTCATCTCCATACGGTGCAACGCCGTACTCGCCTCGCTGACACAAGCGACGTCCTGCCCACATGCCAGAAATAGTGCTGCGACCGCGTTTGCCACATGACCGCTAACACCAATCGAACCTGTCTGGATACCCCCCACTAAACTCATGCGCCAGACTTCACTAATCCTTTCCGGTGTAGTCCTGAGGTGTTCTTCCACCAGCGATCGAGACAGCTTCACTTCGGCTGTGGTGTTTCGGCCTCGGGTATCAAGAAAGCTTAGCGAGGTACCTTTCTTGTCCCCCGACATGTTCGACTCGACGACCCAGTGCCTTGGCGTCACAGGTGTGCGCTGGAGCAGATCCTCACACACAGCTGCTGCAGCAAAGGTCACCATGTTCTGTCCAGCAGCATCGCCGGGGTAGAAGTCAAGAATCAGGTAGACAAAATTCGCCTGAGGCTGCACTCGCATGTTTACGAGGCGGCCGTGACGAGTACGCCTCTCGGCGACATCCCGTATGTGATCAAACTCGCCCACTGCCCAAGCTGCGAACTGAATTGCTTCCGCCATCGTGTCGAATGCAAATCCAGGTGCTCGCTGCACCTGCTCCACTGTGGTAAGGCATGATGCGCCGCCCGCTAGCGTCACGACCTTTGCTCCACGGGAGTAACTGGCGACCAGTGCTCCCTCCGATGTCGCTAGCGGTACATAGAAATCTCCCTGGGCATGCAGGCCATTGATACGCAGTGGACCTACAATGCCTGTAGGTATGCAAGTCATTCCAATCATGTTCTCAATGTTACCTGCTAGGTCCTCTGCGCTTGGCTGTGGAGCTTTGCCTGATAGGTGTGGCAGAGGTCCGGCTAACTCCTCGAGGAACTGCACCCTCTTCTGCACAGCGTCATCGCTGGCCTCCCCTCGAGCAGGTACAGGCGGTGGGACCGGCCGCTCATCATGGAAGGTCGGTGCAAGTGCCTCATTGAGGTCAGCGATATCCGCGCCCTTACTTAGGCGACGCGCAATCTCTGCAGCGAGGTTATACGGGACAGGCATGATCTACGGGGGTTGGGGTTTTGAGAGAGCTTCTCATGACTGTGATGCTTGAGATGGCACGCGCCTTCGCAGCAGCTCGTAACGCCGGGTCCATGTCTCGACGCCGGGCATATTTCTTGGGTCCAACATTAAACGACTGACGTTATCCTCACGCACAAGCGCGGTGATAAAACGACGAAAGCCCGCTTCTCCGGCCTCACGGTACGCTGCATATGTTAGGGCCGTCCCGAGCCTTCTACCCCTGAGATCGGGCGCGACCGCTATAGTTTTCATGACGAGCCAACCTCTATCCGGGAATGTGAACAGGAAACCGACAAGCCGGTCTGCTTGGTCTCGCGCAAGGAATGTGAAATGCTCTGGCACAGCAGTTAGCGCGCTTTCATAAAGAGCCCTGAACGCTTGGAGTGGAATGGGCTCGAACAGGAGATTGTCCGCAAACGCCTTCAGGCAAAGCGCATGCAATTCGGGTAACACGGCCTTCACTCTCTCTGATGTAAGTCGCTCAATCCGAAGGCCCTCTGCAATGGCGGTCTCGTAACCTGATCGCGTGCGTTTGAGTAGGTCACTAAAAGTGAAGTCGCCGGTATCGTTAATCTCCAATCCGACAGTCTCGAACGAGGCTTCTAAAACGAAACCGTGATCGTTGAAATGCCGTTGATGTTCTTGGGAAGCCAAAGGCTCCCAGCTGAATGGATCCGGCTCAAACACTCCTTCCTTAGGGGAGAGCATCGCTCGGTATTCAAACCAAGTGTTTACATCGACCGGAGCGAAGAGCTCTTCGAGGTCATGAGCTGTCGCCCATTCCATGGCAGCTTCGATAATTAACTCTGCTGCGTAACCAGCACCCTGTTGCGGTGCTGCGTCGTAAAGGCCTATCACCCCGGAGCGTTTCCTCACCGACCCCTGGAAGACACCTGCCCTTGCCAGAACACCATCAGGTCCTTTAACAACGAACAATCCTGCCGGTCGACTGAGTCCGATGCTAAGCACCAAAGATAGGTAGCTGGTTGACCGGAAGGAGCCTTCTGGCCAATTAGCCTGAAGTTCGATGCCGGCTGACTTAAATCGCTCAACAAACTCATCAGGTGCCGGATCTTGCTGGGTGGAATAGCAGCTAAACAAAGACAGGTTCAAATAATCCTCACCTCGCCTTTGCCCGCATCAAGGCGGACCATTTGGCCATTCTCAAGCTTCTTGAGTGGGTCACCCTCTACACCGACCACGGTAGGTATACCAAGCTCACGAGCGACTACTGCCGAATGGGACAATAAGCTTCCTCGCTCGATAATTAGACCTGAGCATGCTGGGAAAGCCGGAACCCACCCCGGGTCAGTGCGCTCGGTGACAAGGATCTCCCCGTCTAACCCTTCCGTGTCCTCAAAGCTATGCGCGACCCGCACACGTGCTTCTACAACTCCTGGGCAACACGATGTCCCTTGCAAAACATTCGGGTCGTTAGATCCACGGTCTTTTAGTAGGTCAAGGCTTTGTAGCAGGCCCGGATGCCTGAGGGTCGCACCGACCGCTCCCCTTGTCAGGAATCGGTTTGGCGGCGCCGCGGAACTGCGATACTCCTCGTACTCACTTCGACGAATTTCAGACAGTTTTGACAGCTCAAGGGTTGTAGCTCGTCCATCAGTAAAAGCAATGATCTCCTCAATAGTGAGGTAGAAGACATCATCTTCCCGTTCCAGAGCCCCGAGCGCCGCCAGATTACTCCCGACGCCGCGAAATATCTGACGCACAACGCCAAACGTACGGGTACGCTCGAACCGGAGTCGTTCCCGATCGCCAACTGCCCGACGTGTCCACCGCAGTATAGAAAAATAGTAAGCACTACGAATACTGTTCAGGCGCTCTCGGACAATTGCCTCAGCATCCTCACGTATCTCCCGTTTCCGCGCTTCGATCTCCTCAGATGGCGGAACTCCATGGCGTACATAGCCCTGTACGCTAGCCACCACCATGTGAGGACGATCGTGGTAGTCGAGCGTCTCAAGCTTCAGTTCATCAACACAGCGGTAGCCATACTCAGCGATGTAGGACTCGAATCGCTCCTTGAGATGTGGGGCGAACCCTCCCTGTAACGATCTCCAGAACTCCTCCGGAGCCTCTTCAAGCAAACGCCTGCGAACTTCGGGATCACCGTCAATTTCTTCGGCGATCTCCAACAGAAGACGCATCGGCTCAGTGCTCTTGAGATCTCCACTGCCGCACAGAAGGTCATTCTGCAATGATGCTGCCTCATCTGCCCCATCCCTAGCAATCCATTTTTCGGTCAGAGTTTTGAGTGTGCCGAAGGCAATCATGCAACGAGTGTCATTGACGATCGGTGCTTTCCAATGCTTGAGCGCCCCGTCGAGTAACTGGTGGTAGAGGTCCACCTGCTGGGGAAGACTGAGGTTGGCGAGGTTGGCCTCTTCCATAGGACGACACACTCGGTCCACCCTTGAGAGGAAGAGTTCGTTCGCTCGTGCTCCACCCAGCATGTGCACTGCGAGCCGCACCACCAATCCCACTCTTTTCAAAAGCCCGTAATCGGGCGCTTCGTCTACTAGGGAGTCGAAGAGCGGCTGGAGGTCGACTTCAAGTGATTGCTTCACCCCCATCATGGTTTCCATAAATGACCCACTCTTTCCGAGGAGGGGAAAGAGCGAAAGGAGTCTGTACCAATTCAGTAGGTTGTAGTAAATACGCCCTCGGATGAGTCCGAGCATGTTGAGGAACGTGCTGTCGTGCTCTTCAATCACGCTCTGCGGTACACCCAGCAGACGACACGTCTGGAAGTAGACCTCTCGGTATGCGTGATTCACATGAGAGAACGTCAGGGGGGTCGTGACGCCCGAGTAGCTCTCAACGATGTTTGAGTTGTCCCAGATGGTGACTGCAGTTCCTGCGATACCCTCATCAAATACGGCATCCGGTGGCAATGTCGTGATCGGTCGTGTTTGAAGAGCAAACAGTCGTCCAGCGGATGTCGCCCACTCGAGGTCCTGAGGTACTCCAAGTTCGTTTTCTAGGCGGAGAACCAAGTCCGCTATCTCATGAACTTCGTCGGGAGTGAGAGACGCCTTTTGTGCTCGGTCATCCTCAATCTTGACCT
>DLTN01000075.1:9790-11335 GCA_002500925.1 Gemmatimonadales bacterium UBA7835
TTCGTATTCGCGTGTGCTGCGATTAACGATGAAATGGTCACTATCCAACTTACCGCTCACGATTGCTTCGCCCTGACCCCACACACTTTCCACAATGAGTGATTCACGATCCCCGGGATCAAGTGGATTCCTTGAGAATGCAACACCGGCTGACTCTGAATCAATCATCCGTTGTATAATCACACCCATACGAGGAACAGCGTCTGATTTTCCGATCGCCGCACGATAAGCGAAGTTTCGCTCTGAGAAGGCTGACGCCCAGCAGCGCCCAATGGCGTCTACAATTCCTTCAACGCCGCGTCGGTATAGGTATGACTCGAACTGCCCCGCGAATGAGTGCTCGGTGCCGTCTTCATCGAGTCCACTTGACCTGACTGCTACGAACTCGTCCGTGAGATTCCACTTGACGAGCGCTTCAGGTATCAACTCGACAATATTGTTCGGAACGGGCAATGAGACTAAGCCTGCAGAAACTTCACCTGATTCTTCCCGAGCCTGAAACAAAGCTGCGTCGAAGCCCTCAACCGGGATACAGAACCAGCGTGGCACAGAACAGCCAATTCTGCTTAGGGCCGCTAGCTGATTGGCTTTACCACCACCCAGAGCGGCCAGGGACTCGACTGGGGATTCGGGACCAAGAAATTGGAGCGTCATGATAATACTTCTACTAAATGATCTATCGTGGGCGCGAAGACCTGAGCGAGCACAAACAATCCGGCAAAGCCAGCTGTCCACTTGAATCTGGCGGGGCGGGCCATCGTCAAGACTAGGCTAGCCAGCAGAGCCAGCGCGACGGGTCCCATAATGGCGAAGACACCTATTTTGTATGCGCCGTATACTGCTAGTAGCACCGAAGCCGCAACTGCTATCGCGGTGCGACCCGGACCTGAGACAGTCAAATAAGTCCTGAGTGCCGGATGGGCCTCGGGGTCAAGCTTACGGCACACCTCTAGAGCAAACGAGGCTCCAAGACCGGTCATGGCGAACCAAAGTACTGGCCTAGTGAAGACCGCTTCAGGCACTGCGGTAGCAGTCGCAAACGCATAAATCGGAATGATTATGACCTGGTGCGTAGCCGCGTAGGAAAATGGCCGTGCGTCCAGGAAATCTGGTATAAAAAACTCCCGATACATTAGCAACGAGTACCCTGCGCTCAAGCCGAGAAGAGCACCCGCTATCGGGTTTCCAAGAAGTCCGATAAGGATGGATGCACATAGAAGGACTCCGATCGAGATCCGGAGTCCGTACCGCACTTCTTCCGGTGAAATTAGACCTCTCGGCAAAGGGCGATCTGGGTGGGCAATCCGATCTTTATCGAGGTCCTTGAGTTCATCCATCATACGCATGACGACTAGTAGCCCAGAGATTCCTGAGATGGAGACCACCAGAGCCACCCAATCCAACGCAGAGGAAACGACGAACTGAGCTGATGCAGACTGTGCAGCCCCAAAGATCAAAACAGCCGGGATCTGGAAACGCTCACGCGCAAACGTGAACCATGCAGCAGACTCAGCGGGCACCCTTAGCGAAGTTGTGGTCTCTTCT
>DLTN01000075.1:11726-13182 GCA_002500925.1 Gemmatimonadales bacterium UBA7835
AACGATCGATACGTCCTCCAACTCCTCTATCTCGGGAAAGAGGGAGGTGAACCCTTCTGCGTCGGCGACACGTCGCGTGACCTGATCACCAAATAGCGCTAGACGACCACTGGACAAAGTGCTGACGAAACAGGCGCTCGTTCCGAGGTGCGAGTAAATCCGTTGCTCCAGATGGAACTCAGCCTCGGGTTGAGCGACCCTCCCGGCATACCACCATCCTTCTTCGTCGGCGAGAATCCGGTCCCCCATGTTGTGCCAATGCCTTTGTCTCTCGCTAAACGATTCCGCTTTCTGAGGTGCATCGAGTTGCTTCGCAACATTCGCACCGGACACGAGAAGCCCATCCGGCTCAACTCGTGTTGTAACCATAGGAACCGGGGCTCCGACGAAAAGCGTCTGAAAGCGGTCTCGTCCCCTGCTTTTTGCGACCGCTTCTCTAGCGTCGACACACGCGACGGGCTCGACCTCAGAACCACCGTACACATGGGTCCAGCGCGCTTCAGGCCACCGATCGAAGCCATGTTCGAGGGCCCAACAATCCGTCTGTGCTCCGCCAATTATAATTGCCCTAAGATCATCGAAACCGCCATGTCCGTCCGTGAAGCGCAACAGTTGCATCAGGAAGGCCGGGCCGGCAGCGATACTCGCCGTCTTTAGCGCAGCCGCCCTTTGACTGAGACGTCTGAGGACTCGAGTGCTCCAACTTTTCGGCACTATCAGTGATCCTCGGCCAGTTCCGAGGTGAAGGAGTGCCATATTTGGGAACACACACAACGCGGGTTCTTCGAAATGACCGAAGCGATCGGAATCGGTTAGAGCATCGTGTACTGCCGACATACAGGCGTGACTCCGCACGATTCCTTTTGGTGCACCAGTAGTGCCAGAAGAAAAGGTTATCGTTGCGGGAGATGATGGATCCAGGTCGACGCAATCGAAGTCACGGCGGCCAATGTGATGCCTTAGAGAACCGATATGGATCCACCGCGGAATACTCCGCGCTGCAGCGATTCGGGTAGCCCACAACTGTGCCAAACGTGAACCTATGAACGCTTTAGGTTGCACACGCTGGAGAACATGCTCGATATCTCTGACCGGAAGCCATGGTTCAACAAAAACAACTACGATTCCGCGTCCAAGGAATCCGAGTATAGTCGCGTACAAAAGGGGATCAGGTGATGACAGGACTAGAACCGTGTCACCCGCACTAAGTCCTTCATCAGAAGCCAGCGCTTGCGCAGCAGCCGAGAGTGTCCCGATATCACCAAACGAGGCGCAGCCGTCCTTCAACGTGCACACAGCCGGAGCGGCCTCTCGCTCGGAGAAATAGCTCAGAACTCTATTTGTGCAGTTCATACGTTGCTCAGAACCGATAGCCGTTTTAAGTATGTAATTATCGCATAAGGCAACCTGATAGCATATTACTGCAAGCAGCTGTTGGAGGAAAGGGAATGACTTC
>DLTN01000093.1 GCA_002500925.1 Gemmatimonadales bacterium UBA7835
GAGGTGAGCAATCAAACTAGCTGCCGCTTTAGACGTATACGTTGGGTCGAGCACTATGCCGGCATGTTTGCCAAAGAGTTCAGTGGCCTCAATCGAGGCGGGTGTAGGAATACCGTACCCCTCTCCGACTTGGTCGTCCACGGACTTGAACGGAACTATGCTCGGATCGATCTGTGTCTCGAGTATGGTTACAGCTGCCATTTCTGCCAGATCTCTGCATTTAGTTTCTAGGTGCTGGGCTTCCGCATCGGCGCTGACGCCTGTCAGGTGCACATCCGTTCTATCCAAGAGCGTTAGCCCTAGGATCATGCCGGCAAGCGTTCCTCCGGAAGATGACGCGCTGAAGACCAAGGTTTCCGAACATCCATCGTCGAGGTGGTCTAGCTGCTCACATAGTTCGATGGCTGCCTGTGCATACCCCAGTGATCCCATAGGTGTAGAAGCTCCAATGGGAATTACGAGAGGCACTTCGCCGGCAGCTCGAAGCTCGTCAGCAACTGTGGTCATTTGTGGAGCTCGCTCACTTCGGTCTTCTACGATCACGATCTCCGCACCGAAAAGACGTTGAAGCAGAGCATTACCCGATGGCTCTCCGTCTGGCCCCGAATTCGTGACGAGGACGCATCTCAGCCCCTGGCGCGCGGCAAAGGCAGCGGTGACCCGACAGTGGTTCGACTGCGGGCCTCCTGATGTTATGAGACAGGTCACTTCCTTGAGTTCTGCTGGGGCTAGTATGTATTCGAGTTTTCGCACCTTATTCCCGCCAAGAGCAAACCCAGTTTCAGCGTCCATCTTTACCCAGAGCCGCTCGGTCCCCAGAACGTGCCCTAGGCGAGGAAGGTGGATAAGGGGAGTCGGGAGGTTTGCGAGTCTGACGGTGGACCTGTCACGAAGGCGTCTTATGGCTTCCGGGTGGTATGTCATGTCAGAAGGAATTCGGCGCTGAGGAAGACGTTCGGCTGGCGGCTTCGAGAACGGTTGAGGCGTGGATTTCAACTGTATCCTGAATATCCTTAGCGTAACCGCCAGCCATTACGACTGCTAATGGGGTGCCGCTACGTTCGCACGCGTCGAAGACTATTCTGTCTCGTTCGCGAAGGGCCTTCTTTGTAACGGCGAGCCGCCCTAATCGATCCCCTTCGAAGGGATCTGCGCCCGCGATAAAAAATGCGAGGTCTGCTCCTCGGGATAGTGCTTGTTCCACGCCAAAGTGCACTGAAGCAAGGAAATGATCATCCTCCGTTCCGTCAGCAAGCCCTATATCAAGATCGCTCGCTTCTTTCCGAAAAGGGTAGTTCGACTCCCCATGCACAGAGAGAGTAAACACGGATTTGTCACCGGCAAATATGGCGGCGGTGCCGTTTCCCTGATGAACGTCGAGGTCTAGGATCGCGCAATGATGCACTAGGCCTCTGGCTTGAAGCGAGCGAGCGGCCACTGCGACGTCGTTGAAGACACAGAAGCCCTCACCTGAATCGGCAAAGGCATGGTGTGTGCCACCTGCCAGGTTGGCGGAAAATCCATCTCTCCGCGCTTGTTCGGCTGCTTGAATCGTCCCGCCGGTGGAGCGTCGCGATCTTTCCACTAGTTCTTGCGACCAAGGAAAACCGATACGCCTGACCTCGTCCTTCGATAGTTTGCCCGAGGTGACCTTAGAAAGGTATTGAACTGTATGGACCCGAGTGAGGTCTTTGTTGGTAGCAGGCTCAGGAATCAACAACTGAATTCGCTCGTCGACGGCTACACACTCACGGAGGAGTCTATACTTCTCCATTGGAAAACGGTGGTGGTCGGGCAGTGGGAGAACGAACTGGTCTGAGTACCAGGCGAGCACGGCTTTTTGGGTCGGCGTCAGGTAGGTTGATTGGACAACATATACGAATCTAGAACGGATATCCCGACTGGTCTTGTACTCCGAAAATTTCATTTGCTTAGATAAGCTCCTTCCTTCCTGCCGTACATGATCAGAGACATTCGCCAGCTTGTGCTCGTGCTTGTGATTCAAGCCGTGGGCGCTGTGGCCGCAGAGGCGCAGTTGAACACTGTCCAAGGTCGTGTTCGAGAGGTCGAGGGGTCCGCAGTTTACGGTGCAACGATTTCACTTTTTCGGGCCCAGACACGTGCCTTTGTGACCGAGACGGACCGTCTTGGTTCGTTCCGCCTAGAAGACGTTACTCCTGGCCAGTGGGAGGTGCAGGTGGCGGCTTTAGGATATGCGGCATACACCGAGGTCCTAGAGGTTGGCGTTACTCAGGTGGTGGAGCTTGATATTCGGTTGGAGAGGAGCGCGCTCATACTCGAAGGGATTGAGGTGGAGGCCGAGCGTAGCCGAGATCGTGTCCGTTTCGAGGAACTTGGCGGTGCAACGGTACGTGAACTTGATCTCGATGAGATACGCGTTGTGCCGGGCGTAGCTGAACCCGATCCGGTTAGGGCAATCGAAGTATTGCCCGGCGTCGTATCGACTTCGGATTTCTCCGCTGCTTTCCATGTGCGGGGTGGCTCTCAAGATCAAAACCTGATTCTTCTGGATGGGGTTCCAATCTTTTCACCGTTTCACCTCGGCGGCCTGTTCTCAGTGTTCAATGCTGACATGATTGATAGGGTCGAGTTACTGTCGGGAGGCTTCGCAGCAGAGCACGGAGGCCGGGTCTCCTCCGTGCTAGAGATCGAAAGTGATGCGGGGACAGGAGAATTCTCGGGTGACGCCGCCATTTCTCTTCTCTCCAGTCGGGTAGCGGTAGGCGGGAGATTGCCCGACGCTGTCGCTCGCTCGCTCGGTTATGCCAATATCCGCTACCGCCTGTCAGCCCGCCGATCATACTTCGATGTGCTTTTCAAGCCGGCCTTCGACTTCCCGTATCACTTGACTGATCTGCAGACTGTTGTGGAGGGGTGGACGCCGTCTGGAGATCGCTTAACTGTCACTGGCTACACGGGTCGGGATGTCTTCGATCTAACTCAGATTGAGGATGGTGGATTTCCTTTTCGTATAGATTGGAATTGGGGCAATGATGCGATGGGTGTCCGCTGGAGCCGAGCGAGGCGAGGCGGCGGGTCACTCGATATCCGAGCCAATGCAAGTAGTTACGACAATGGGTTACTGTTTCCGGATTTCGGTGATACAGACTTCAGCAGTGATATTCAGCAGGCGCAGATCCGAGCTGATTTAGACAGTCGCCCGAGTCGATATTGGGGCGTCCAGGTCGGGTCAAGCGTGGAGCGGATGGAGTATGAAACGAGCTTCTCCACTGGAGGTACCACCTTCGGAGGTGGAGACAGTCGCGGATGGCTCTTCGGCAACTATGCGCAAGCCCGATACAGTCTTCCGCGTCGCTGGTTGGTTGAGCTTGGCGTGAGGGCGGACGCCTACAACCCAGGTGTGGGAAATATCGTCTTTGAGCCCTCGCCCCGTTTGGCGCTGAAACGCTTCTATCGTAATGGGGACCTGGCTGCAAAGGTGGCCGCAGGACGTTACACGCAGTTTGTTCACTCTTTACGAGACGAAGAACTTCCACTCGGTCTCGACATATGGATTATTTCTGATGAGAATGTGCCGCACACAGTATCCGACCAGGTTCAGTTTGGTCTTGAAGGTTGGCATGACATCGACTGGTTCTGGTCGATAGAGGGTTATTACCGCTCATTTAACGGTGTTGTCACGTTTAATACTGCTGACAATCCGAACGATCCAACGGATGATATCCTTGGTGGCAGGGGGACGTCGTGGGGAGCGGATGTCATGATCCGCAAGGAGACTGGAGAGGTGAACGGGTGGCTTGCGGTTTCGTTCCTTAAAGCACAGAGAAAATTCCCCGATCTCCTTTCTCCACTGACACCAGTTCCGGAGGTGATGTATCCGCCGATTTTTGATCGTCGAGTCGATTTAGATTTCGTAATGAGCTACCCCGGCCCGTGGGGATGGACAGGAGGGCTTCGGTGGAATCTGGGGACCGGCATCCCGTACACGCGCGCTATTGGATCCCATGCGTATTACTCGCCTAGGTATGTAGGGGGTGGAGGCTTAGACTGGACGGGTGACGGAGATAGTTCTGGGACGAGAGGATATGGGGTCGTCCTCGCTGACCGTAATTCGACAAGGTATCCGTTATACCACCGTCTCGACGTAAGCTTCCGTAGATCTTTTTCTAAGGGTTGGGGCGCCCTTACCCCTTACGTGAACCTGGTAAACGTGTACAACCAGAGGAACGTGCTCTTCTACTTCTACCAGTATGAGGAAGACCCCCCTGTGCGTTCGGGGATCTCGATGTTTCCCGTCTTGCCCACGCTCGGCTTGGAGATCTCGTTCTGATGTCCAAGTTCTCTAGGAAATGCTTGGCCCTCCTCAGCTTGGTTCTCACCACTCTCGTTCTGTCTGGTTGCGAGCTGGAAGAGGTGACGGTGGTGGAAGTGAACGAAGTGGTCATTGCTGAGATTTACCTGGATATAACTTCAGATCCGGGCGGAAATATAGCCCGAGCTTTCCTCCACCGGACGGTTGGACTAGGGGGCGTTGACACTCTTCCTTCCCTAACGGAATCCACTGTGACCATGACTCGGAACGATGGTTACTCCTTTGTGCTGACCGCCGAAGCTACAGATGAATGCCTCGAGTCCTCTCCCCTTGAGGAGCCGGGCGCTTGCTTTGTCTCGGAGTTGCCGGTGACAAGTATTAGCCCTGGAGACATTGTGGAAGTCCTCGTGGAGTTGCCTGGTGGGGGGAGGATAACGGGCGCATCCAGAGTGCCAGGAGACTTCGAAGTTAGCTCGATCCCAACCCTTTGCGTGCTGGCTCCGAACACACTAATGACAGTCACCTGGTCTTCTTCTTCGGAGGCTTGGGCCTACCTGAATGAGACGTCCATTCGCGGCTTGCCCGAAGCTTTGAGGGGGAGTGGTGTCGAAGTCACCGATGACCCTCTTTATCTTCTGGGGCTTTCGATTTCCGATTCGGATACGACGGTCGTTTTTCCATCAGAATTTGGGATCTTCAACAGATTCACTAGTGGTTATGCAGATCTCGCACGTCGTTTACAGACCGGGTTGCCGCTCGGTGTGACTGCGGAGGTCTCGATTACTGCGGTTGACGGTAATTATGTGAATTGGGCACGTGGTGGAAATTTCAACCCATCTGGTCAGGTAAGGGTTCCTAGTCTCTCAGGCGACGGGACTGGCGTTTTTGGGACGACCGTTGGACGTAGTTTCGATGTTCTCGTGAGTAACGAATCGAGCGGCCTTCCTGCTTGCCCGTTAAGCTGAAGGTCTCAGTCCGGAAGTCCGCATCCTGGACTAGGACGTTTTGGAAAACTGGTCAGCTGTGATCACTTACGACGTAGATTTGCCTCGCCAATTCCGGAGGCACGGATCTCTCCACTCCGGAGTCAGTGTCGAACGATACGCGAATAGATCCGTCAGAGGCGGCTTCTCCGGAAATCGTCACGAGTGTGCCCGGTGTAAGCCCCTCTTCCGCTATTGAGCGCAGACCCTCGGGATCTTCGTCACGCACAGCTCGGATTCGAAGACGGGTGCCAGCTGGGGCGTCGTCGAGCGTCACAAGGTCTGTTTCCTCTATTGTACCCATCTTTGTGGGTATCGGTGCTCCGTGAGGATCATGACTAGGCGCTCCAAGTGCTCGCGACATTTGCTCAACCAGATGATCGGAAGCGGCGTGTTCGAGGCGTTCCGCTTCTTGATGGACATCATGCCACGAGTATCCCAGTTTTTCGCACAGATAGGTCTCCAGGATGCGATGTCGCCGCATGATCCTAAGCGCTTCAACCTTACCCGGTCTTGTTAACCGGACGCCCCGGTGGCGTTCGTGTTCCAAGAGTCCTGCTTCTGCGAGTCGCTTTATCATCTCGGTCACCGATGGGGGCTGGATGGCGAGTGATTCGGCAATAGCTGACGTTGATGCGGCTTCGCCGTTTTCGGATAGCCCGTAGATTGCCTTTAGGTAGTCTTCGGCTGAGGGCGAAAGTGGGCGCGCGACCATGCTGGAAAGTTATGCTCCCTGACGAGGTGGGTCGACCCACAGGAGCAGTTCGTAGTTTATTGATAGGGGGTTACTGGTGGTCTGACTGTAACCTGTCCGGGCAGAGTAGTGCTGAAACCACATTCGTAATGTTGTGAGGCGCAGCTATCAGATAGATTCCCGTGCGCCCGTGACTTTCGACCCAATTTGGGGTAGTACGCATCATGCGCTATAAAAAATCCACTGAAGGCATAAGGGTTGAGGTGTTGCCCCGATTCTCCCTCGCCGACTCTGATCCAGACGAAGGCAGCTTTGTTTTCTCATACACGATCAATATGGAGAACGAAGGTGAGGCTGCAGCGCAGCTACTTTTTAGGCACTGGCGAATCCACGATGCGGTCGGGGAGGACTCTCTTGTGGATGGTGAGGGTGTAGTCGGAGAACAGCCCGTATTGGAGCCCGGCGAGTCTCATGAGTACCAGAGCTACTGCGTTTTGCGTTCCCCTGCGGGCTTCATGGAGGGGCATTACACCTTTGTGCGTGACGACGGCAAGGAGTTCAGGGTCGAGGTGCCGCGCTTTCAACTGAATGGTCCCCTGGTTATTCCCACGCTGACCATTGCCCCTGGCGATAAGGATGAAGAACCACCTGTTCTTCACTGACGACGCTAGCACCGTTAGACTTGGCGGCTTTTCCGATCCTCAGAGACAGTCGAGCTACTACCTGTGAACGATTCTGTTGCCATCGACGCGAAGCGCATTCTTCTGCGATACGGGGCGCCGATTTCAGTTCTTGATGCAGTATCGCAGACACATCGCATTGAGTTCGCTCGTGAAGTAGCAAAAACGGCTCTGCCAGAGCGTCAAGCTCGCCTTCGCGAGCTGCTGATCGAGAACGCCTATATTGTCGTCGAAGAAGACGATTAAGATCTATTAAGCCCGATGTCGGTCACTCGTTGATGATCGTCATCGTTCGCGCACTGTCTAGAGGTAGCTGAATAGGGACCACAGTCTGTCCGTTTATGCTCTTAAGGTTGAGCTCAGCATTTTTTCCATCCATTAGCACTTTTTGGACGGTCCCACTGATCGATGGTTCGAATATGATCAGAGGAGGGATTCCTACCCGCTCGGGTGTCAGGGTGAAGTTGATCTCCTCGCGCTCCCGCTGGTAGGCCACGCTTACCTCACCATCCCCGATCTGGATACCCGTGACTTCAAGAGACGTGAGATGGGAAGGAATTCTAGGGGCGATGCGTAGTCGTCCGAACGGCGCGTCCGGAGCTAGTCCTAGCAGCCCATGGGCTAAAGAGAGCAGTAATTCGGCGGTAAGGCTTTCTCCGTAATCCTGAACCTGACTATGAGGATTGGACGAGATCTCGTCCCACGTAGCGGGCCCTGCCGGCCCTTTCGTTAGACCTTCGTCGAGGAGGATTCGCCAATCTCTCCAGGCACGATCCGGGTCCACACGGAATAGCTCGGCTGATT
>DLTN01000109.1:0-13525 GCA_002500925.1 Gemmatimonadales bacterium UBA7835
AGTCATCCCAACCATCAGGATGAGGCACCCGAGTGGGAGTGATACTCTGGCGAGCCGTGGCAGTCCGGTCACATGTGTCATCTGCTAGTCTATGATTCCCTCTTAAAGAAGGAATTCTCCGGTACTATCTCCGAAGCTACGCATGTCATCATGCCCCAAGCGGTGGAGAAGCGTCAGGAAGACGTTCGCCATAGGCGTTCCGTCTGGAGCCTTGTAGTGGACGCCAGTTTCGAATACGTCGTTTCCTCCCCCTAGAAGGACCAGTGGACAACGGCGGTGGTTATGTAGATTCGCGTCTCCCATGGGTGATCCCCAGAGCACGACGGTGTTGTCGAGCAGAGACCCGTCTTCATCGGCTGTGGCTTTCAGGCGTTCGATAAAGTAAGCGAGTTGGCTAACCCTGAACTGACAAATTTTGTTGAACTCGAGGATGTTCTCTTCTCTTCCACCGTGATGGGATGCGGGGTGAAATCCGCGGTCCGATCCGCTCTCCGGGAAGGGACGATTGGAGGCATCCCGACCGGTTTTAAACGACGTCACGCGAGTGATATCTGTCTCAAACGCCAGCACCTGCAAATCGAACATCAGCTGCATGTGTTCACTAAACGAATCCGGCACGCCAGGTGGTGCTTCTGGAAGTTCCCGAGGCTCTCCACTGTTATTACGTGCTTCAATCAACTGGATTCTCCGCTCAATCTCCCGGACGCTATCGAGGTATCGGTCGATTCTCTGGCGATCGAGAGCCCCAACCTCGCGCTTCAGGTAAGCGACCTCCGTCGCCACCCAGTCAAGGATACTGCTATGTGTTCGACGTCTCAGTGCACGCTCTCTCTCTGTCCCACCGGCTCCAAAAAGCAGGTCAAACGCAGCTCGAGGGCTCCGTATCATAGGAAGTGGTGTCGTTGGAGATGACCAGCTTATCGAGTCGGTGTATGAGCATGAGTAGTTGTAGTCACAACCTCCGCCCTTGTCGGTGGGCTCAATACAGAGTTGGAGCGATGGGAGGACTGTGTTAGTACCAAAGCGTCGGGCGTGGATTTGATCTAGGGAGGTTCCAACCATTAGGTCGGAGCCTTGTGTCTGCTTTGGGTGTGATTGGGTTAAAAAGACTGCACTTGAACGAAAGTGGTCACCGCCGATTTCGGGGGGGGCGAACGCTTCTGCCATTCTTACGTCAGTGTTACTTACGATGGTGAGGTCATCGATGTGGGGCTCGAGGGAAGCAAGGACGTTCCCCGGTAGAAGCTCGAAGTCGCGACCGACGGTCTCGGGAGCAAATAGATGCTGTGAGGATCCCCATTCGTTACATCCTGCAACGCCATGGACTTCTTCAATGCATACCAGGCGCTTGGGGACACCGGCCCCGGCTCGATTTCGCCCGGCTGGGGTCATGGCGTCCAGCACAGGGAGGCCAATAGTTGCACCCATTCCTCTCAGGAAGGTCCGCCGCTCAATGCTTTTACCTGTGATGAACTGCATACGGGAATCCGTCTCTTTCAGTGCTCAATCTAATTGTATGCTACTTCCGTAGCTTGTTTCATGCGAAAAGCGTCGCTTAGCACGACGCCGACTATGAAGGATGAAAGTCGGTAATCATCCTTCTTCGCCTCCCTTGCGATCCTGCGCACGGTTGGCTGATCGTTGACTTCAACGCGGCGACCCAGGGCGTATGTCATGAGGTTTTCGGTGAAGTTACGTACCAACGGAATCGGTCTCTTGAGCAGCGCATCAGCAAGTTCCGGAGCTGTAGAGATCGCTGTCCCGTCGTAGAAGGTTCCTCGAGTGTCTAGCAGCATTCGGTTTTCTCGAGTCCTCCACTTTCCGGTCACATCGAAGTGATCGAGTGCTAGGCCAATTGGGTCTATCAGGTTGTGGCAGGATGCACACGTTGGATTCGAACGATGAACTCGCATCCGCTCACTGGTCGTGAGGACCCGGGCACCCTCTGTGTTACTTGTCTCTTCCAGGTCTGGAATACCGGGTGGAGGTGGAGGAGGAGGTACTCCTAAGAGGACCTCCATAACCCACTTTCCCCTGAGAACGGGTGACGTGCGGTTGGCCAGTGACGTCTGAGCGAGCACGCTCCCGTGCCCGAGAAGTCCCCTTCGGTTTCCCTCGGGGTAGTTCACCCGGAGAAATTCTTCACCAGTCACCCCTTTGAATCCGTAATGGTCTGCTAGTCGTTCGTTGACGAAGGTGTAATCAGCTTCGAGAAGCTCAAGCAGGCTGCGGTCCTCGCTAACGAGGTTGTTGAAAAACAGCTCGGTCTCCCGTCGCATGTCTTCAGACAGTTGCTGGCTATAGTTGGGGAACCAGAAAGCATCGGGCTGGACCTGCTCGAGATCCTGCAGCCTGAGCCAAAGATGAGCGAATCGTGTCGAGAGTGACTCAGATCTCGGGTCAGCGAGCATGCGCAGTGTTTCACCTTCCAAGAAATCCGGGTCAGACAGTCGGTTCTCACGTGCCGCGGAGAGAAGGCGATCGTCTGGCCCTACACCCCAGATGAAGAAGGAAAGACGAGACGCGAGGTCAATATCATCGACTGGAAAGATCTCACCAGCTTCAATTCCACGGGGCTCAGACTCTATCCGAAAGAGGAAATAAGGGCTTACGAGCATAGCTTCGATCGCGGTGCGTATGCCGAGCTCAAAGCCCCCTTCGGATGTTCCTTGGTCGTAGAAGTTTAGTAGCGCTTCTATGTCTCGATCCTCAAGTGCGCGCCGATAAGCTTGGCTGGCGAGGCGGCCTATAATCCTCTCAGCACATGGGCGCTCCTCTTCCTGAGAGGTTGGACGGCAGGAGAAGATTCTACTACGGCTCGGTGTTTCCGAGATTCCAGTAGATTCGTGAGGCCCCTCGATCGTTAGGTGCATCACGTGGGGTAGGGAGGTCGTACCGTAGCTCGCTTCTGTCCCGGATAGCGACCAGTCGTTAGGCCGGATCAAGTCCTCATAAGGGCCGTCATTCTGACGCACAAAGGCGGCGACGACTCGCCTTTGTCCCGCTCTAACAAAGACAGAGTCGGTTCGCATGGGGTACCCAAGACGTCCTTGGAAGTCTATTAGGCGTCCCGTACTTGCTGAGTAGCGAAGGAGTGCGACTTGCTCACCATCGACCGAGACGTCTATGTCGTGGAAACGCTCTCCCCATCCTGACATGAAGCCGAGGCTAAAGATGTATTTTCCGTCTGCAGGGAAGGTGTGCAGCTCGCTCACTCCTCCTCGTGTTCCATACGGGGCACCCTCCACTGTTTCCCATTCATGCTGAGAAACTGAGGGGTCGTTCGAGTACGTATGTGAGGCTGTCGGTGCGTCAGATTGTCCTACAGCTTGACGCGCTACGTCGGACGCGGCAGAGAGATAGGCGTCCATCAGCGTCGCAGAAAGCACCTGCACATCTGCGACGTTGTCAAAACTCGCACTGATCTGGTCTTCTGGTAGCCAGCGAGATGCGTCAACTTGGAGGTCAAAAAGCTGAGCTACAACCCGCTCATATTCTGCACGATTCACCCGCTGGAATGGGCGATTCCCAGGGGCTGGCCGACTTTTAGCGGCTTCGTCGACAACTTCCTCCAACGTTTCGACCAGTGTGATTAGGCTATCCCCTTCTGGACGTCGAGCTCCTGGAGGTGGCATCATCCCGGCCCGGAGCTTTCTTATCATTCGCTCTGATACGTCAGCTTTTGTAGCGGCGTTTTCAACGGAGAAGTTCTCGAGTGAAAGGTCTCCCCTGAGTCGTCGATCGTTGTGGCAGCGCACGCAGTACTCTTGAACCACTCCGGTCATGGAGGAAGCTGGTGCAGAACTTTTGTCCGTTGCTGAGGTCGAAAGCGAGGAATTAAGAGCAGCTTGTTGATGTGCGTGCGTCAGTGGCGGGACGATCCTATGCCTATCGCCGCCCGCTAGTAATGCGCTCACAATTGCCATCGTTACAACGTATTTCATCTCGAATCGATCTCTGTTTCCCCGATTTTCTGCGTAGCGAGGAATAAGCTTAGTTATAGCACCTCGAAAGGCTCTAGCCTCATGATGTGGATGCTATGATGTAGTCTAGCCACAGCTCATGCGGTCCTGTCCCGGATTGATTGCCGGTGAAGACGGCAACGAGTTGGAGCTCAGGATAAACGAATATGTGCTGTCCGCCCAAACCAGCAGCTCGAAAAAAATTCAGATTGGTGATTTCGGTATCTGTTACGGCCAACCACCACTGGTAACCATAGAAGCCACCTGGGGCTTGAGTTTTGGTTGACTCATCTACCCAATCTCCGGGCACTATTGTGCGCTCCTGCCACAGGCCACGATTTAGGTAAAGAACCCCGAATTTGGTCATGTCTCTGGGGCGTAGTTGTAGGCCACCACCGGCTGACTCGAGATTGCCCTGGTAGAACGGCAACCAGTTGGATCGTTCTATGCCCAAAGGATTGAAGAGGGACCTGGCCATATAGTCTGCGTAGCTCTCCCCGGTTGCTCGAGCCACTATCTCTCCGAGAAGAGAACTAACTCCGGTGCTGTAGGTGAAAACTTCTCCTGGAGTGTGCATGGATCTCCGACTCAGGACGAACTCAATTGGGTCAGAAGCCTCCATCATCTGCCGGTGGGAGTTGGAGCCGTCGGCATATGAAGCGCTGCTTTCGTCCCACTCTAGGCCGGTGGTCATTGAGAGTAGGTGTCTAATCTTGAGGTCTTCAGCAGGTCCATCTATCACGTGACGATA
Source organism: Gemmatimonadales bacterium UBA7835 (assembly GCA_002500925.1). Classification (GTDB taxonomy): domain Bacteria; phylum Gemmatimonadota; class Gemmatimonadetes; order Longimicrobiales; family Gaopeijiaceae; genus UBA2589. Next base: position 4,714 of record DLTN01000109.1, read on the forward strand.
CTCAGGAAAAAAATCCATTACGGGTTGATCGACGCTCTCGATGCCCCCCGATTCGATAGCCATCCCGACTGCTGCAGACAGAATAGACTTAGAAACTGAGAACACGTCGTGGAGTGTATCACGGTCAAATTCTCGGTAGACGTTGTCCGAGAGCATTACGCCAGGAAAATACTCTTCTAGGACCAACTGACCGCGTCGGTAAACGAGTACGGAGTGGATGTTAGGCCACTGCCCGTCCCGGATTTCATTTACCATTGCGGCCAACGGTGCCTCGTCCATGCCAACGGACTTTGGGTGACTACCTCCGAGTCCATCACTGAGGTCATCTGGGACCGCGTAATCGGAGCCAAAGGGCTCACCGGTGATCGGTCCATCACTGCATGCTGCAATAAATAATGCGGATGCAACAACGGCGGAAACCCAGAACCATCTGGGCATATCACGTGTCATCTTCGCTTTTCTCACACTAAGATATGCCCCCTAAGCCTTGGCCTTGGTGTTGCTCTGGCGTGCATCGTATCTCGTTAGATAAGCCGTAGGCTGACCCTAAAGCTAGGAGTTGAGGTGCCTCAACCGGAAGAACTCGCTCGGCGGACCTTTATCACTCGTGCGTTAACGGCGGGAGCGGTGATCCCGCTAGGGTCGTTTACTTCACTTTTGAGTGAGGCAAGCCAGCCTCTGAAGTCATTCAAGCCAGAGGATTGGGTGAAGGATGCTCGAGAGCAGCTTCCTGCTACGGGGCAGAGCACGTATTTCCAGACTGGTGGTGTGGGCCTGACGCCAACGCACGTCTTGGATGAGGTCTCAGACCGTCTTCATTTCCAGAATCAAGGGCCTGCTGATCCCAGGTATTCCCCAGAAATGGCCTCGATCGAGCCAACTTTGAGGACCTATTTAGCAGAACAATTCAGAGTGCCTAAGGGTGGAGTTGCCCTCACGCATAGCACATCAGAAGGGATTAGTATCACTGCCTGGTCGCGAAATTGGCGAGAGGGCGACGAGGTAGTGATTAGCAACCAAGAGCATCCCGCGAACGTTGTTCCTTGGTTTGTCCTGCGAGATCGTTACGGTATCGTGATTCGCGAGATCGATCTGGATTCGGGGACCGATTTGATCGGAGAGGTCAACTCCGTACTTTCGTCGAGGACTCGCATGGTGAGCCTAAGTCACGTGAGTAGGAACAACGGTCGGAGACTTAGAACGGCCGACTGCGCTGAACTGGCCAGTCTTCTAGAAGCCAATGGTACCATGTTTCACCTTGATGGAGCGCAGGGCCCGGGCTGTGTTCCGATGGATTTTCAGGCTTTGGGTTGTGATGCGTACAGCACGTGTGGGCACAAGTGGCTCTGTGGGCCCAAGGGGACTGGCGCTCTTTTTGTGAAGCCAGATCGCTTGGATGAATTGCAGCTTTCTTGGGCTGGATCACATAGCCACGAGGACCTCGACTACGCGGGTGCGTATACACTGCTTCCGACTGCGGCTCGATATGAGTTTGGCACGAGAGCTCTCGCGGACTTTGCAGGGTTTCAATCCGCCGTCGAATGGATGGAGGGCCTAGGATGGGACCGTGTGCTAGGACGGGTCCAGGGTCTAGTTCAGCACGCTGTAGACAGGGTAAGGGAGCAGGGGCCAGCAGGATTAAGCCTCGCGTCACCCAGCTCGGGAGCTGATCGCTCTGGCGTCTTTGTAATCCGTCTTCCCTCAAGGTGTGATGCAACTGACGTATACAATTATTTAGCGTCAGAACAGCAGATATTAACGTCTCCCGTCCGACGAGAGGGCGACCTTAGGCTGGCTATCCACTTCTTCAATACCGAAGACGAGATAGATCATGCGCTAGATGCCGTCGTGTCAGCGTGTACATCGAACAGGTGAGGCCACCCAGTCTCATTTGGTGAAGGTACTCTTCGGGCGGATGGACGGATCGGGACAATAGGCGTAGGTATGATACTCCCAGATAATGCACAAAGAACTGACGGCACTAGGACCATGAAACACGCTCTAGCACTAACCCCGCTCCGTAATTGTCTTACTGCAGCCTTGTCTGTGGTGATTGTTTCGCTCATTGGGTGCGCGTCTGCGACTGACTCTGACGGTCCATTTGACGTGCTTATCACTAATGCCCGGGTGGTTGATGGGGCCGGTAACCCCTGGTTTCGTGCCGATATCGGTATCCGAGGTGATAGGATTGCGGCTGTCGGTGCGTTGGTCGGTCAGTCGGCTGATCGAACGATCGACGCAGAGGATCGGGTAGTCAGCCCGGGTTTCATAGACATGATGGGGCAGGCCACTACAGTGCTCCTGACTGATCCTCCTAGTGCAGAGTCGAAGTTACGGCAGGGGATCACAACGTACCTATCCGGTGAAGGGGCGTCGGCAGCGCCACGGTCGCCAGAGGACCAAGCTGTTGAAATGCAGGGTGATCGGCAGGCTTGGCAGACCTATGGCGAGTACTTCCAGTTGCTTGAGCACTATGGTATACCGATCAACGTAGTTCACGATGTCGGCCTGACTCAGGTGCGTCGCGTCGTACTTGGCGACGAAGACGTGCAACCGACAGCCGAGCAGCTTGAAGCAATGAAGCTTCTCGTCCGGCAGGCCATGGAGGACGGTGCGGTAGGGACCTCGACATCTTTGATCTATCCACCCGCGGTGTACGCAACTACTGAAGAACTGATCGAACTGACGCGTGTGGCAGGCGAATACGGCGGTGTGTATTTCACGCACATGCGGAACGAGAGTCATGCATTGCTTGATGCGATTCGCGAGGCAATAGCTATCGGCTCTGGGGCAGGTGTGCCGGTGCACATCTATCATCTAAAGGCTGCAGGACAAGAAAACTGGCCCCTGATGGCTGACGCGCTGGCGCTAATAGACTCAGCAAGGGCAGGGGGCATGGATGTTACTGCCGATATCTACCCCTACATCCGTAACGGGATTGGACTGGGTTCGTTTCTGCACCCGCGTCATTACGCAGGTGGGACCGCCGCATTCCTAGAGACGCTTGATGACCCAGCTCTGCGCGCTGAACTCCGGCTAGAGGTCGAGACAACCTCGGATTGGGAGAATTGGTATCGCCACGTAGGCATGAACTGGGACAATGTTCTTATCGTATCAGCTTCCGATGGCGTGAATCCGGCTGTGATCAATCGATCGATCACCGAGGCCGCACAGATGCTTGGGACCGATCCGTGGAATGCCTTTTTCAACTTAGTTCAGGCGGGTGGCGTGAGCGTGAATCCTCGGAGTATGAACGAGGAACAGAAATGGCTGGCTCTAGGAGCAGAGTACGTCATGATCGATACGGATGCTTCCCCGGTGAATCCTGCTAATACCGAGGGCGCGCACCCGCGGGCTTTCGGGGCTTTTCCTCGCGTGATTGCAAAGTACGTGCGAGAAGACAGTGTCTTAAGCCTAGAAGACGCAGTGCATCGGATGTCATCGATGGCTGCTCGGCGTCTGGGACTTCATGACAGAGGCATTATCGCTCCAGGTATGTTGGCTGATCTGGTTGTGTTCGACCCGGAGCAGATCCGTGACATGGCTGAATTCGGTGCCGGAGCAACAAGATACGCTGAAGGGGTCGACTACCTTTTTGTTAATGGAACTCCGGTCATCGACGATGGGGAGTTGATGGATGTGATGCCCGGGCGAGTGCTGCGGAGAGGACAATGACGATGGTACGATCAAGTTTTTTGGGATTGTTGTTAATCCCGCTCTTAGGATGTGAGATGGAAGAGGGAGCTGGGCCGATTCATCCGGGTGTCGAGGCTGTTTTTGCAGATCTTGATAGGGATGACGCACCGGGTGCTGCGGTAGGAGTTTTACTTAATGGTGAGGTGGTGCATCGAGCAGGTTATGGGATAGCTGATATGGATCATGGAATCCCGATTACACCCGAGACTGTGTTCGATATCGCATCCATCTCAAAGCAGTTCGGAGCGATGGCGGCTCTGCTGCTCGAAGGCGAGGGACTAATCGACCTAGATGCCGATGCTCGGTCGTACGTGCCAGAACTGCCAGATTTTGAGGGTATGATCACTCCGCGTCATCTCGTGCATCACACCAGTGGGATTCGTGACTGGCCTCATTCCATGATGCTTGGTGGTGTGACTTACACCGATGTGATCTCCTTCGAGCAGATTCTGCGCATGCTTTACCAGCAGGAGGACTTGGATTTCCCGCCGGGGTCGGAGTACTCGTATTCGAACACTGGTTACAATCTGCTGGCACGCATCATTGAGGTGCAGTCGGGAGAATCGTTCCGCGAGTTCACAGACGAGAGGATTTTTGAGCCTCTTGGGATGAGCAATACGCACTTTTCAGATAACCATCTTGAGATTGTGCCCGGTCGTGCAGAATCGTATGCACCGGATGAAGAGGGGGCCTATCAAAGAGTGTTGAACCAGCTTACTGCTCTGGCATCTAGCTCTCTAAACACCTCGATAGACGATTTTCTGGTCTGGATGAGGAATTACGAAACCGGTCAGATTGGCGGTGAAGAGACTCTCGAGGGAATGCTAGTTCAGGGGGTGCTGAATGACGGTGAAGTTCTGAGCTACGCCTACGGTCTGACTCGTGGAGAGTATCGCGGGCTACCTACGTTTGGGCACGGAGGGAGTTGGGCTGGCTTCCGCACAAACTTTGTGCGATTTCCAGAGCAGAACCTTTCAGTCGCAGTCTTCTGTAACGTGTCTGATTGTGATCCCGCAGGGAGAGCACGTAGCGTAGCAGAAGTTTTCTTGGAGGCTGAGATGATCCCAGCTCTTGATCGGGACTCGCAGCAGCAAGAGCAGGAGCCTGTCACTCTATCTCTCGCTCAGCTTCGTGAGTACGAGGGGTGGTACAGGAGTGCTGAGTTAGACTCGAGCTATGAGGTAGTTGCTGATGAAGGGAAACTCACCGCACTACACTGGCGCAATCGGAGGGCAAATCTGACCCCGATTGGCAATGATGAGTTTAGGGGAGATGCTCCTTGGTTACCTCTCGTAAGGTTCACCCGAGATGTCTCAGGGCGCCTGAACGCTTTCACTGCGACGGGTAGTAGAGTTCGCAATATGGTGTTTGAGCGCAGGAGGCCATAACTGCGTTGAGTCGGGTGTTTCGAGTTAATTGGGGATCTCCTATAGCCCTCTATCTCTTGGTGGTACTGGGGGCGTGTTCGGAGACGGTTCCGGATGGAGTAGTAGAAGCTGAGCCGGACGCCATTCGCCCCTTCAGCGTGCAGGTTCCCGAAGAGATACTGGACGATCTCGACGATCGTCTCAGGCGAGCCCGTCTTCCAGATCAGATTCCAGACACTGATTGGTCCTACGGGACTGACGGAGCATATCTCGCGGAGCTAATAGATTATTGGCGAACTGAGTTTGATTGGCGTGCACAAGAAAAGATTCTCAATGAACTCGATCAGTTCACTACGCTGATCGACGGGGTAGATCTGCACTTTATCCATCAGCGATCGTCGAACCCCGATGCAGTCCCGTTACTCCTGATTCATGGTTGGCCAGGTTCGATATTCGAGTTCATGGAAATAATTGGACCCTTGTCGGACCCTGCTCTCTATGGAGGGAATAGGAGTGATGCTTTTCACCTCGTGATTCCTTCACTACCAGGTTTTGGTTTTTCTGGTAAGCCCTCAGAGTCGGGATGGAGCCCCGAGAGAATGGCAGCCGCTTTTGCGGACCTGATGGAACGGCTTGGTTACGACCGATATGGGGTGCAGGGTGGGGATTGGGGGGGGATAATCGGCCGTTCTTTAGCTGGTAACTATCCAGATCGTGTTATCGGGTTTCACACGAATTTTGTTCTTGGAGGCCCTCCTCCGAACACGGATCCTTGGACTGGGGTGTCAGAAGAGGAACGCACGCTTTTAGCTGACCGGAGAGAAGCGTTTTCTGAGGGAAGCGGGTACCAGGAGATCCAAGGAACGAAGCCCCAGTCGCTAGGAGTAGGCCTGAACGACTCACCGGCTGGTCTCGCGGCATGGATAGTCGAAAAATTTCACGGGTGGAGTGACAATGATGGCCACGTCGAAGAAGCGTTCACGCGTGATCAGGTGTTGGCCAATATCACCCTTTACTGGGTCACTGAGACGATCACTTCTTCAGCTCGCATCTACTATGAGTTCCGACATGCGCAAAGTAGAAGTCCAGTCTCGTACGTCTCCGTGCCCACTGCCGGTGCGATCTTTCCCAAAGAGATCTATTTCACACCACGGGCTTGGGCGGAGCACGGCTATAACATTGTGCGCTGGACGATCATGCCCCGAGGCGGTCATTTCGCTTCACTAGAGGAGCCAGAACTGATAGTGAACGACCTGAGAGCGTTCTTCCGCGAACTGACTTCGCAACGTTAGTACGCTCCGTATCTATGCCGTGAGTGACCGTTGCTATAACGAGGAGTAGACGTGTCTTCTGAAACAGCTGCAGCCAATTCGAAACCTCGACTTATAGACCGCTTTCTAAACGCGATCGAGCTTATTGGTAATAAGCTTCCGGACCCGGCTGTGCTCTTCGTGATCAGCCTATTTCTGGTATGGGGGCTCTCTGGTCTGATGTCGGGTATGGCATTCAGCGAGATCGATCCGCGCTCTGGTGACCCTATCAGAGTCACTAACCTGCTGACAGGTCAGGGTATGGCGGCCTTTCTTGCTGGGATGGTTCAGACCTTCACAGCGTTCCCGCCACTTGGGGTCGTTTTGGTAGCGATGCTAGGTATCGGAGTGGCTGAGCATGGAGGTTACATCAATGCCGGCCTTCGCATCGTGCTGGGCGTTACGCCCAAGGCGCTCCTCACACCGATGCTCATCTTGGTCGCTATTGTGAGCCACACTGCGACTGACGCGGGTTACGTGTTGGTTATCCCAATCGGTGGAGTGATTTACTATGCCGCGGGCAGGCACCCATTAGCGGGTATCGCAGCTGCTTTCGCAGGTGTGTCTGGAGGCTTTAGCGCGAATTTCATCCCGTCGGGGGTTGATCCGCTGTTACAGGGATTTACTCAGGGTGCCGCTCAACTCATAGATCCTGCTATTCTGGTAAACCCTCTCTGTAACTGGTTTTTTACTTCGGCTTCCAGCATCCTGATTGTACTGGTCGGCTGGTACCTCACCGACCGGGTCGTTGAGCCCCGCCTTCAGGCGACTAAGGTTGATGCTGACCCAGGCGACATGCCTGAAATGCGAGAGATCGATCACCGGGAACGATTGGCGTTTTGGGCTGCTTCAGGCGTCATGGCTGCCGGAATTGCGTTTCTGTGGTTCGCTGCTGCCCCTCCCACCTCGCCATTGCGATCACCAGATGGCGAACTAGCGGCGTTTTCGGCACCGCTAATGCAATCGATCGTCCCACTCATATTCCTACTCTTCATGATTCCTGGAACTGTTTATGGCTACATGGCAGGAACGTTCAGGGAGAGTAAGGACGTGATTGATGCTATGACCACATCAATGCAACAGATGGCATACTACATCGTCATGGCTTTCTTCTGCGCACTCTTTATTTCCGCATTCGGGACCTCGAATCTAGGGGCGCTGCTAGCAGTAAAGGGTGCCAATTTTTTGCGTGAGTTGGCGCTTCCTGCAGGTTTCACAATAGTCGGAATCATTGTGTTAACGGGTTTTGTTAATCTGGCTGTCGGCTCTGCATCTGCTAAGTGGGCGCTTTTGGCACCCATCTTCGTGCCCATGTTGATGCAGCTGGGGATAAGTCCCGAGCTGACCCAGGCGGCATACAGGGTGGGTGATTCTACGACTAACATCATCACACCTCTGATGCCGTACTTTCCGCTCGTAGTGGTCTACTGTCAGCGGTACGTAAAGTCTCTCGGGATCGGCACCCTTGTGTCCATCATGCTTCCGTACTCAATCTTTTTTATGGTGCTATGGTCGGTTTTCCTGCTTGCCTATTGGGGATTAGGAATCCCACTCGGACTGCAGGCTCCGTATACGTATCCAGGCTGATGCGTGCGGTGTTTACCGAAAGAACCTGTTGCGCTGATACTGGTTGAATGGCTGCACCCGCATCACTGAAATGCGCTGGTGTGACAGCACCCGCATCATCGGGACCTGCTGTCGCGCACTTAAGATAGAGGTTGCTCGATCTCGCATCCTCTGTTGTTGCTCAGCGGCCAGTTCTGACATCATGCGACCACCCAGCATCGCCTGGAGCACCGCATCCTCTGACTCTGGTGTCTCCTCAAGAATGTGGTCCGTCCAGCCCCAGGTGATGAGATTGTCGTCGGTTTCGGGCTCCATTAAATAGGTGATCAGGTTGCCCATCGACTGTGCGGTGGGAATCCAGAACCACCCCTCCTGTACTTCCACTGTTTCGGATTCCTTTTCGACCTCTACCGCCTTCAGGTAGTGACCTTGAAAGTAGGACTCGGTTTGGACGTCAGTTGCGTAATAAACCTCAGCATTGATTGAGCCGGATCCAGTGAAGCGGTAAACCGCGATGTCGTGATCCATAAGGATTGGGACGACGGCTGCCATTGCAGGGGGCATAAGGTACCCGACCGGCCTTTTTGTCGTGCGTGTAGGGATCCAGCGTAACCACACGGGTACGGTCTGCAGTGAGTACCCAAGTTCAGCGTTCCAGTCGGGCATCCAGACGGGCTCATCACCACGGTTGCTGACTTCGTAATCCAGAACAACCTCGCCCGCACCCTCGTGCCCTGCATTGATTGCTCGCATCCTGGAGGCTGTGGTCAGGTTTCGTATTTCTTCTCGCTTCTCAGCTGCCACTTCGAGAATCGTGCTCAAGGCGATTACGCCGCCACGTATTTGATGGTAGTAGCGCTCTTCTTCCGGGAT
>DLTN01000109.1:13899-16244 GCA_002500925.1 Gemmatimonadales bacterium UBA7835
AGAATCCCAATGGTGTTTGTTAGGCCTGTGTATACGTGGTGCTTTCGCGGTTCTACAGAGGTCGACCCCCAACCCTGACGCCCGTCCTCAGTGCGCACTCCGGAGTAATCGAAGGCTCGGTAGTCTTCAGCTTCCGCGGCCTCACGAATGCGCGGGAAAATGTTGTCGTATGGCCACGCCCGGAGTGCCGCATCAGCCGACGGGTTCAGGGTCCCTTGGTAGGTGATTACGTACGGGTCAGATCCTCCATGGTGACCATCTACGTGCACGTCTGGCGTCCATTCGGTCATCACCTGAGTGACGTAGGCGTGGATCTCCTGCGACTCTAGTTTTACGTAGTCGCGGTTCATATCGTAGCCCGCCTCGTTTGTGCGACGTTGTACTTCTCCACCATCTGGATTAGTCAGGGGTGTTCCGATAACGATTACGTCATCGAGAACATGGCGCAGGTCACCGGCGATAAGCTCCTTGGCGACCAGCTGAAAGGATTCTTTCGGCGACACCTCACCTCCGTGAACTGATGGCGCAACGAATACAATCGTCTTACCCGACCGGATCGCGTCTTGTGCGTTCACGATAGGGTCCTTCGCGATGACGATCAGATTCATCTGACGGCCCATTAGGGTTTCAGTCAGCGGCTGCATGCTTACCAGCTCACTCATCGCGTCGAGTTCGAACCAAAACTCCATGAGTGGTTCGAATGGTGTGGGCCCAGATCGGAAGTCCTGTTGCTCCTGCCACGTTTCCGGAAGCTCCTGAGCATCTGATGCGCTCGGGATCAAAACGAAGAGGTTCAGAATAAGGAGGTAGGCTAGGTGTTGTGTGTGACGCGGCATTGGATTGCTCGTGGGGCTGCAGCTTTAAGCTTTAAGTGAGGATTCCCAATGTGTACCAACCTTTGTTGGCCGGCTAGCCAACGTGAGGCGGCGGTTGTCGGAATTGACTGATGGATTAGCCTCCAAATAAGGCTCTCCGCCCCTCTGCCGAGATATACATCTGGGTGCTTGAATGGCCCGCTCCAAGGACGATCATTTCTTGGTGCCCATGATCTGAGTGGAATCCGTCCATGAAGCGGATTAATGTCTGCCCGCGTTCGAATCGATGACGCCCCTGCAGGTTAGCACCGCACGTGACGTCGAGCGATGCGCTCAGAGAGTCGGCGCTGCCGATGAGAATTCTGACGTCTCGGCGCACGAGTTGTGCTTTGATTGAGTCCTGGGTCACAGCGGTTGCATAGCTGTTCAGATCCTGGAGACCGTAATGCCAATCATCGTAATCAGCGCAACCTGAACTGGTTGGCGTCACAAATCCTGCCTGGCTGTCTCGCTCGGATCCTAGATACAGATAGGTCGATGGATTAGCTATGACATACCGGAAAGGGACTGTGGTTCCATTTTCGATACGGCTAGTGCCCGCAAAACGATGTGCAACTTGCCCTCCCGCAGAATGCCCGGTGACGACGATCTGCTCAAGCATCGGGAAATGTTCACTGTCCAAAACCAGTTCTAATATACGGTCGATCGCTGTGTAGGAACTGACCCTAGGAGAAGGTCCCGAGCTGCTTGAAAGGTGGCCTCGTTTCCATCCTCCGCTTGTCCAGAATGGCTCATCTGGGCTTGGTTCATCCTCGGAGGTCTGAAATGTGGGAGCGATTATAAGTGTCTCTTCTAATAGGTCCATTGCTGCGGCAGGAGCGATGATGCGCTCAAAGTAGTCACTACCGTTTCTACCCGAGCCATGTACCACGATGATGGCGCGCTTGATCGCAGTGTGTCCCTGCTCGAGCAAATGAGTGGAGTGGATCGGCAGATAAAGATCTGATCCCAGATCCACCCGTTCAGCACAAAGTGCCGTGCCATTGAGGCACGGAGTCGGTCGATCCGGCACTGCGGAGGGCTCGGATGGCGAGGAGCACGAGGAGCCCACGCTGAGACACACGAGATATGTTAACCGAAGCAGCTTTGCTCGGGTTTCATCCCACATACTAGACCGGCGAGGGGGCCATAAAGACGAGGACTACTAGACGATCAGTTCCGGTATTCCGGACTCCGTGCGGGACACCGGCTGGAGCTACCAGCATGGCCCCAGCGTCCATCTCTATGTTCTTTTCTTCTAGTAAGAAGAGTCCACTGCCTTGAAGCACATGATAGACTTTGTCTTGGTTGGCATGCCCATGAAGCGCGTGCTCCTGCCCAGGCTCGAACGCGTTCAAGCCGACTAGCATTCGTTCAGACATAAAGATGGTGCTTTTGCCCATTTTTTCCGTGTTGAATTGGGCTAGTGTCTCGGGGCGCAGAAGTTCTGGATGGTTCATAGGTGTTTGAGGTTCGGTTTACGCAGCGCGT
>DLTN01000121.1 GCA_002500925.1 Gemmatimonadales bacterium UBA7835
TACTCCCCTTTGCTAGCCTTTGCCGATTCGAAGAACCATGCAGAAGGAGAACTCATGACCAACCCGACGGTCACGATCGAGACGAGCCACGGCACGATCACGGCAGAGATGTACATGGACAAAGCACCCATAACCGCGGGCAACTTCATAGACCTCGCGAAGAAAGGATACTACGACGACTTGATCTTTCATCGGGTGATAAAGGATTTCATGATCCAGGGCGGCTGTCCCGATGGCACGGGACGAGGCGGACCCGGTTACACGATCTCCGACGAATTCGCTCCTGGTCTCGCACACACGGAAAAGGGTCTCTTCTCCATGGCGAACGCCGGACCAAACACCGGAGGATCCCAGTTCTTTATCACGCTTGCGGCAACGAACTGGCTAGACGGGAAGCATGCGATTTTCGGAAAGGTGACCGGTGGCATGGACGTAGTAGAAGCGATCGGAAAGATCGAAACTGGCTTCGGAGACCGTCCAAATGAACCAGTTGTAATGGTCACTGTGACGGTCTCTGAGACTGAATCAGATCGGTTGGATTAATGAACCCGGAGAACCAATCAACCGGCCGGACGACTTAGCTTGCCAAACTCGTACCCAGCAGGCGGCTCAGCCCCAAGCAGGTGTCGCACAAAGTAGTCCCAGCGCCTACGCATCATGTACGGCTCGTTACCAAAGCCGTGCCCGCGATTCGGCAACATGAGAAGATCGAAATCTTTGTTCGCCGCAATCAAGGCATCAACGACAAGCATCGTATTCGATGGAGGCACGTTGGTGTCAAGCGTGCCATGTGCGATGAGTAGCTTGCCCTTAAGGTTCCCTGCAAGGAGCTGATTGGCCTGGTTGTCATAATTCGTCGTGCCATCTGGGTAGACTTCTAGTAAGCCCTGCCACTTTTCACCCCAGTCATCCTCGTAGTTGCGGTTGTCATGATTCCCGGCCTGAGAAACAGCAACCGAATAGAAGTCGGGATAGCGCATGATTGCGTCTGCTGCCGCAAAACCTCCACCTGAGTGACCGTAAATCCCCACCCTCGTCGCATCAATCCATGAGTAACGCTCAGCGAGTTCCTTGATGCCGCTCATTTGATCAGGCAACCCGTTGTCACCCATATTGCCGTAGTATGCCTCATGAAAATCTTTTGACCTCATAGGCGTACCCATCGCATCAAGTTCGATCACAACGAAGCCGAGTTCTGCGATTGCCTGCAGGTCACGGTGTGCGGGTCTAAAACTCCTAGAACCCACCGAACCGCTCTGTGGGCCTGGATAGAGGTAGTTTACTACTGGATAAACCTGTGTCGGATCGAATTCAAGCGGCCGAAAAAGCAGTCCATGAAGAGAAGTCTCACCATCTCTGGCCTTCACTGAGAACGGCATCGGTGCCTTCCAACCAGACGCCTCGAGACGAGTAATATCAGCGGTCTCTAGGGTTAGGACCTCACTCCCGTCCCAACTCCTCAGTACATGAACCGGAGGAACCACCGGGGTCGAATACGAATCGACGAAGAACTCACGATCTGGGGCAAGTGAGACCGAATGATTTGCACTGTCAGGGGTGAGCAGGTGTACGTCGCCGCCGTCTATGTTGACCCTATACAGGTACTGGAAATACGGATCGCCAGGCTCACGTTCATTCCCCATGAAGCTTACGGTTCGCCTCTCGTCATCAACATCACGAATGTTTAGAACATTCCAGTCCCCATCAGTGATCTTCCGTTTTAGCACCCCAGTCTCGGCGTCGTAGAGGAAGAGGTTTCCCCAGTTATCCCTCTGTGAAAACCAGAGAATTTCTTCCGTTTCTGACAAGTACCTCCACCCGCTCTGGGATTCGTAAAACGTTTCCTCGACCTCTTGAAAAATGTCCCGAACCGCGCCGGTCTTAGCATCAGCCATCCTAACCTGAGCTACCTTGTGGTCTCTGGAGGTTGAGACAAAGACAAAACGATCAGAGTCAGTACTCCACTCGAGATCGCCGAGTTCTCCCCCGCACTCGATATGGTCGGAGCACGTAGAACGGTGTTGGTCAGGCTCCATATCCAGGCGAACCATGTAGTCGCCGGCTGGACGATCTAAATCGAGTACGATCCGATGAACACGGAAGATGACGGTGTCCTCTGGAAGTGGATAAGGCCAAATATCAGCCTCAGGGTGGCCTACTTTAGTACTAGCTAGAACCATCAGCCCCACCCCGCGAGCATCGTGCCTGAAGGTTGCGATCTTTCGGGAGTCGGGTGACCACTTCACAACGGGACGGTCTCGCCGCACCCAGCCGGCATTGTTTGTGCCATAACCGAAGTCTTCCATTCCGTCTGTTGTGAGTTGAGTCTCTTCGCCCGAATCCCGATCTCGCACCCAGAGATTGTGCTCACGAATAAACACTGCGTGTTGTCCGTCAGGGGATACGGCCTCATTTCTCTGCACAGCTGATCTGCTGGATTGCGTGGCGACACAGCTGTATCGCTCTAAATCACAACGCGCCCCACCCAGACCCCGGATTTCCAACAACACCTCTTGTCCTGCAAAAGACATCGACGTGACTGGGATCCCTAGTGGGCCAAAGGACTGCCCAACTGCATCGCTAAGTGCCTCTCCAAGCCTATTGTGGTCAAACGCGCGCGCCTGAATGGCAGAAGACGGGTCCACCACGATGTACTCTGTTCCGCCCGGCACCGCATTAGCATACCAGAAGCTTCCGTCGTCCATCCAGCGGGGCTGCACTGAATTACCATAGACAAGGGGCGTAGTACTCGCGCCCAGAAAACTCTCTGCACGAGCGTAGTCTTCGTTGGTAAGATGCCTTTCCTGGGCGCTGACTGACCCAGTGGCCACAGCACAAACGAAAACAAGCCTAATCGGGATAGAATTACACAAGACACCGAACCGCATGCATTGTCTCCTGAAGATTCGAGCGGACGACCTAACAACTTAGCGCTGAAGGGCAGCTACAAGATTCAGAACGACTAGGATCTCCATCAGCCCTAACCCGAAACTAGAATCATTTATAAAGAGCTAGCAACGAGATCAGGAGGCTCTCGTTGACTACAGGTTCTCAGGTGTGATGACTCATCAGCTTCAGCTCATCCAACCCTCTTCCCAGTAAAGGCACGCTGGCCCCTTGCACCTGAGATTGCTCCCGACATCTCGTCACCATCTACAGTTCCAGCAAACTCCTGCTCGAACGAGTTGCCCCGCATTGACAATGTCACCGAGAAGCTGAATTCCACACCGTCCACAGATACATCCTTCAGTGTGTGTTCCCCCATTCGCTGCAGGGTCAACGTGCCAGTCAGTTCGCCGTCATTCATTTCTACGACCAGGGTCATGGTCTGATCTCCGCCGCGTGGTCCCTGGGACGACAGTTCCCAATTACCGGCTATCTGTGCTTGTATCTCCGACGGCACTGGGACGAAGCTGGACACTAGTACCAGACCAACCACTGCCAACATCTGTCTCAACTGCATCTCTTCCTCCTTTGAAAGACATTTCGTCGAACAATAATTACTAGGCCTCCCCACCCCGCATTAACCCGAAAGTGAGACGCAAAGACGTTGACGACGTCATGTCCGTCTTCTCAAGGCATCCTATTTTTTAACTCAGAGCTGTGAGGACGGACATGGCGCCATCAACCCACTCTGACGCAAGAGCGGGAGCGGTCGTTAAGTTCCGTCTCGCACTCCCAAAGAGAGATTGATGATGACTCGCGTCCTTCTTTTAAGATTTCGGCTCCTCACTGTCGTGGCTGCTTTACCTCTCACCATAGGAGTAGCCACCGCTCATGTTGAAGCTCAGTCAAGTGAAAAACGTCCGCTAGAGATCGCCGACTATCACATCTGGCGCCAGATCGACGGCGAACAGATTTCCGATGACGGACGCTGGGTCGCTTGGTCGTACACCAAGGTCAGAATGGACGATACGCTAGTTGTAGCGAACGTCGATAGCGGTGTCCGACATGAAATCGCGCGAGCCTCCGATGCGATCCTCTCTTCAGACGGCATGTGGGTCGGGTACACGATTTCTCCTCCATTCCAAGAAATGGAGGAGATGGAGCGAAATGGTGACGATGTTTCCTATCAGGCCGGACTGACACACCTAGAATCCGGAACATCCTGGGTTTGGGAGGATGCATACGACTTTGGATTCTCTGCTACGTCGAGCCATTTCTGGGTGGAAAAGACACAGACACAGGACGAAGTAGCCTTCGACGGAACTGGACTAATTCTCCGGAACCTCTCAGAGGGGTACGAAGAGCTGATCGGAAGCGTATGGCAGCTCGCAATGAATAAGACGGGGACCCACCTCGCCTACACTGTCGACGCAGACGGGGGTGACGGGAATGGCCTGTATCTAATAAACCTTTCGAATGGAGCGCGTCGCGGGCTCGACAACAGCAAAGAACGCTACGCGAACCTAGTCTGGTCGGACGATGGCACATCAATTGCCGTCCTCCGTGGTGAAATCCCGGAAGGATCGACCGAACGAGAGAATGCACTCTTGGTCTTCTCTGACGTTGGCAACAGCTTGGCCCAAAGATACGAATTTGGGCCCACAGTGGCCGGACTACGAGAAGACTGGGTCCTCAGCGAGAACGGAGACCTGAGCTTCAACGGAGACGCCTCCACAGTCTTTGTCGCGACAAAAACTCAGGAGACGGAACTGGAGGACTGGGGTGAAGAAGGATTGCCTCTCGCCGATGTAAATATCTGGCACTGGGAAGATGATCGAATACAGTCCCAACAACAAAGCCAGTTGTCTCAGGATCAAAGTCGGACGTACGTAGCCGCAATCCACCTTCAGGAAGCGATCCTGGTTCACCTTGCAGACGAGCAGATGAGTGACGTCCAGATCACGAGAGACGGACGTTGGGGTATAGGAAGGGACGACCACTCCTACGTTTCGGACTGGAGGCCCAACTATGCCGACTACTACCGTATCAACACACGTACGGGTGATCGCACGCCTATCCTAACCGAGCACCTGCGCACCCTGGGTCTTTCGCCTGACAGTAGACACTTCCTGTACTGGAAAGACGGGAATGTCTGGGACTACAGCATCGAAAATAACGCTCACGCGAACCTCACGGCGAGCTCCCCCGTCGACTTCACCGACCAAGAATTCGATCGCTTCGGAGAAAAGCCACCACACGGGGTAGTAGGCTTCACGTCGGATTCCAACGGCATTGTGCTCTACGATAGGTACGACGTTTGGTATCAGTCATACGACGCCGGCCCGGCCGTTAACCTCACAGGCAACTTCGGCACCGAGAGGGAAATCCGTCTCCGGACCGTCGCGACAGATACCGAAGAAGAGACAATCAACCTAGACGAGCCTATGCTGCTCGAGGCCTACGGAGAGTGGAGCAAGAATGAGGGATTCTTGCGGCTAGACGGAAGAGATCTCAAAGACCTCACTTGGGAAGCCCGTCGCTTTTCATATCCATTGAAGGCCAAGAATGCTGACCGCTATCTGTTCACTGTCCAAACTTGGCAGGACTTTCCGGACCTATGGGTCAGCAACGGGAACTTCTCTGAGCGTCAACGTCTTTCGACGGCGAATCCTCAGCAGACCCAATTCCTTTGGGGAAGCCGAATCCTCTTCGACTACACCCTATCCGACGGCACCCCACTCCAAGGCACACTAGCGATCCCCGAGACTTTCGCTGAGGGTGAACGACTCCCAATGGTTGTGCGGTTTTACGAAAAATACTCTCAGGACCTCCACCTGTACCCAACTCCGATATACAGGCACCAGCCAAACTTCGCGGGCTTAGTCAGCAACGGATATCTCTTGATGCAGCCAGACGTGCACTTCCGCATCGGAAGTTCGCACTCAGACATGTTGGAAGCAGTCGAAGCCGCAACGCAGAAAGTCATCGATATGGGATACGCCGACCCCGAAGCGGTGGGTCTAAGCGGACACTCATACTCAGGAGGTGGAAGCGCCTATATCGCCACACGATCGAACATGTTCGCGGCGATCGCACACGGGGCTGCACCAATCAACCTCGTCAGCGAATTCAATCAACTTTTTGTAGGCAGCGGACAGAACAATCACGGGTACGACATATACGGACAGGGGCGATATGCAACGAACCCCTACGACGACTTCGATCTGTATTGGCGCGAATCACCCATCTCAGGTGTAGAGACTATGGACACACCCGTTCTGTACCTGCACGGTGAATCCGATCCTACTGTGAACTGGGAACAGGGCCTAGAGTGGTATAACGCACTCCGCTTTTTGGAAAAACCGGTCATATGGCTCTCATACCCGGATGAAGGCCACGGGCTAAGAAAACTCCAAAATCGAATCGACTTTCAATACCGGCTCCAAGATTTCTTCGGCCATCACTTGCTAGGGCAACCCGCACCTAGATGGATGACCGACGGAGTTTCTCAGGTCGAGAAAGAAAGACACCTACGCGATTACGCTCCGCAGTTTTTTAGACCTCGTCTCGTCGGATAGTCGCACTCTCCGGGACTTGGATACTCCCGGGACGCTCATTCCTCCCCAGCCTTCTCGCTCAAAGAAGAATTGATCGAGGAGCTGGCTGGGAAGTCCCGATCAGTCAGTTGTAGCTCATCCCTGCCGACCTCTAATAGAGGTAGTCCATCGAGGAGTTTCTTTCCGATCGCTAGGCCTTCTTCTTGAGCCTCTCCGAACATCGTCCAAATAGCCAAAAACATGGCAGCGACAATTGGTCCTATGACGAAACCCGATATCCCAAACGTAGTCAGGCCACCCAGGGTTGAAACCAGGATCAGCCAGTCCGGCATCTTAGTATCTCGACCTACCAGGAGTGGCCGCAGAATATTATCCGCGAGACCGATCACGAAGACGCCATAGAGCAAAAGAATTGCGCCCTTCACCACAGCTCCCCCAACCAACAAAAAGAGCGCTGCAGGTAGCCAGACGAGTGTCGCACCGACCGCAGGCAACATGGACAAAAAGATCATGACGACACCCCAAAAGACTGCGCCCTGCACTCCAAGGATCGCGAAGATGATCCCTCCCAGAATCCCCTGAACCCCACCGACCATAAGCGTACCCTTGATAGTGGCTCGGCCGACCTCTGCAAACTTCCCAAAAAGAGCCCGTTCACGCTCATCACCCAGCGGGAGAGCCCACTTCGCCTGCTTTAGCAGCTCACCCCCGTCACGAAGTGTAAAGAAGAGCAGATACAGCATGACGAAGAACATAGCCGCGAAGCGACCAACATTTTGCCCCACGCTGACTGCTAGAGTCGCGATAAAGCTTGCTGCCTCTATGGCAGCCTGAGATATCCGATCCTGAATCGTCTCGGGAACAATCCCTGCTCGCTCTAAAAGTGCCAGCGCTCCTTCCGGGAGTGATTCCTCGGCTCGCTCTAGTATCGCGCTCGGATTGACCCTTCCCTCCTGCAGACCCTGGTATAGCTGGAGTCCCTGATCCGCCACGGCACCGGCAACCAGCAGAGTTGGGACTAGTACGGTTACCAAAATTACGAAGACCGTGACAAGCGCCGAGAAAGATGTTCGCCCAGCCAGCCTCTTCTCGAACCAACGCTGCATTGGCTGGAAAAGCACACCTATCAGGACTGCCCAGAAGATTGGCTGGAAGAAACCAGACACTACAAAGAGAAAAAGAAGGCTGAGCACAACGAGAAGACCGAGAAAAAATCCCATCTCAATGCGTGAAGCTGTTCCGTCACTCGGCCCCGATTCGGCGTCAGTCACTGAGACCTCCTTTTCTAAATCGTATAATTGCCGCGCCCGTTTGAGCAGGTCCATCAACTCCGAAACGCAGTTGGCATCTTCGTTTTAAGGGTGCACCTAACCTAAGGTCGACACCGTACTCTCGATAATTGACGCATGAGACCCGTGATGGAACACGTGACCGCATGCAACAAACCTGGGGATCGCTTACAGCTAGGGCATGAGCAGTTAGCTTTCCGCCCTCAGCTCAAACTGTAACCCATTCCATGCACCGCGATGTCAGGACCGCAGTTCATCTACCACATGCACCGACTCTCGAAGGTGGTCCCACCCAAGCGAGAAATACTCAAGAACATCAATCTTTCTTTCTATCCGGGTGCCAAGATCGGCGTCGTCGGATCAAACGGTTCGGGGAAAAGCTCACTACTCAAGATCATGGCCGGACTAGACACCGACTTCCTCGGTGAGGCGTGGGCAGCGAAAGGAACTCGGGTCGGATACTTGGCGCAGGAACCCGACTTGGATTCATCCCTGAACGTCCGGGGAAACGTGGAGTTAGCCGTCAAAGGCACTCGGGATCTCCTTCAGCGCTTTCAAGAAGTGAGTATGGCATTTGGCGAAGCTACGACTGACGACGAAATGAACGCGCTCATTGAGGAGCAGGCAAAACTTCAAGACCGTATCGACGCATCAAACGCTTGGGAACTCGACCGGAAAATCGAGATCGCCATGGATGCTTTGCGCCTTCCTTCAGGTGAAGCTGATGTCAGCACGCTTTCAGGCGGTGAACGCCGCCGTGTAGCTTTATGCCGGATACTCCTTGAACAGCCCGACATGCTCCTCCTTGACGAGCCTACGAACCACTTGGATACAGAATCTGTGGCTTGGCTGGAGCACCACCTGCACAACTTTCCTGGCACAATCGTGGCTATCACCCACGACCGATATTTTCTGGACAACGTAGCTGAGTGGATTCTTGAACTCGATCGCGGTCAGGGCATCCCGTGGGAAGGGAATTACTCGTCCTGGCTTGAGCAGAAGCAAGAACGCCTCCGTCAGGAAGAGAAGTCAGAATCCGCACGACAAAAGACCCTCGAACGTGAATTGGATTGGATACGAATGTCGCCGCGCGCCCGTCAGGCGAAAGGCAAGGCAAGGATCAACGCTTACGAGGAGCTACTGAACGCAGACGAGCGCAAGCAGATTCAGACTGCTGAAATCTTGATCCCTAAAGGGCCACGACTAGGCAACACGGTCATAAAGGCGACCTCGTTAACAAAAGGGTTTGGCGACCAGCTTCTGATGGAGAACCTGAGTTTTGACGTCCCACCCGGAGCAGTCGTCGGGATCATTGGCGGGAACGGTGCCGGAAAGACTACGCTCTTTAGAATGATTGTCGGTGAAGAGAAGCCGGATCATGGCGCCCTAGAAACAGGCCAGACCGTGCAGTTGGCCTATGTCGACCAATCACGAGAGGAACTCGACGGGGAGAAAACGGTCTTCGAAGAGGTCAGCGAGGGGAACGACATCCTGCAGTTTGGACGTGTTGAGGTAAACCCAAGGGCCTATCTGTCCTGGTTCAACTTTCGGGGCTCTGATCAACAAAAAAAGGTCAGCATACTCTCTGGTGGAGAGAGGAATCGTCTCCACCTAGCAAAACTGCTGAAATCAGGGGGCAACGTTATGCTACTTGATGAACCCACCAATGACCTTGATGTAGACACACTCCGGGCCCTAGAAAATGCCATCCTCGATTACGCGGGTTGCGTTGTTGTTATATCGCATGATCGTTGGTTCCTGGATCGGATATGCACCCACGTCCTAGCCTTTGAAGGCGACTCTCAAGTGGTCTGGTTCGAGGGTAACTACCAAGAATACGAAGAAGACCGGAAACGGAGGCTAGGCGACGATGCGATACAACCCCGACGACTCAAATACAGAAAGCTAATGCGTGACTGATCACAGCACGGGTGATCAATTTCCCGTCATGTACTAACGAATGACGCCGCCCCTCCCGTTTATGCAGAATAGACCGATCTTTCTTTGTCTGGCCCAGTACGCTGGACTCAAACACGGTCTATCACTAATCACCGCATGATCAACATCCTCAGGCGTCCCAGCCTCGGGCCCGACGCGGTCCTCGCTGCTCTCCGCGAGCACTACGGAATTGAGGGTACCCTGTCGCCGCTGCCGGGAGAGCGTGATCTGAACTTCCTTTTCACAGGAACAAACGGTGAACGAAGGGTCGCGAAAGTGTCCACCCCGGATGAGACCGATGAGATCTTGGAAATCGAAGCAGACCTCATGCGGCACATGGCTCGAACAACGGACGGCTTTACAGCTGATGTGATCCCGTCAGTGGATGGGGATTGGGTCGTGAAACACACCGCCGAGGACGGTGATATCCACCGAATTCGCGTAGTCGAATATCTGGAAGGGGTCCTGTTTGCTGAGGTTCGGCCGCGCTCCCTCTCCCTGCTTTACAATCTGGGGAGTCGGATCGCCGACCTTGACAGCGCTTTGGGAGCCTATCCCGATCATCCACCGGCACGGATTGACTTCGAGTGGGCACTTGGTCGCTCTGGACTGGTCATGGAACGATGCCTCGACCTCTTTCAGGGCGAACAACTCGAACTAATTCAGGCAGTCCACCGAGATTGGCTAACACGCGAACCCGATTTCCTTGGGCTAGGCTCACAGGTAATTCATGGCGATCTGAACGACTATAACGTCCTAGTAAGCCACCCAGGTGAAGGCCCTAGGCGCATTACCGGGATCATTGATCTCGGTGACGCCCACTCCGCACCGCGCGTCTTTGATCTCGGCATCGCAATCGCATACGCCATCCTGGATACAGACGATCCACTCATGTCGATAGCATCGATAGTCCGTGGGTTTCACGATCGAACGCCCTTGAGTGAAGAGGAGGCAAATGTGGTCTTCACTCTCGCGAAAGCGCGTCTCGGTGCGAGCGTAAGCATCTCGGCTTGGAGGCGACACCAAACTGGTGAAACCGACGAATATGCGCTGATCTCGGAACGGCCCGCTTGGGCTATGATTCAAAAACTCGAAGCAGTTCCGGTTCGACTGGCTGAAGGAATCGTCCGAGAAGCCGCTGGATTATCGGCTTCACCTAGGACTCCTGTTCTCGTGGACTGGCTCAAGACGCAAACCTTCGCCCCAGTGATGGCAATACCAGAGACAGAGGAAAAGGTCTCCGTCCTCGATTTAAGCGTATCCAGTCCGCTGCTTAACGGACGGGACACCGAAGACGCGGAGGATTTCACACGGCGGGTGTTCAGACACATGGAAGACAAGAACGCCAGCATAGGAATCGGGCGTTATCTAGAGCCTCGCACACTCTACCTAGAAGACATATTCAAGGGTCGATCCGGCGACCCACGTGAAAGCCGCACAGTTCATACCGGGATCGACATCTTCAGTGAGGCCGGAGGAGAAGTATACGCACCTCTAGCGGGCCGGATACGATCCGTTGTGAATAACGGGCAGAACCTAGATTACGGGCCCACGGTGATACTTGAGCATGACGGTCCGGTCGGAGCCTTCTGGACACTCTACGGGCACCTGGAAACATCTACCCTCGAGGACCTCGAAAAGGGAAGCGAGGTAGCCGCGGGCGAGTGCTTCGCCCGAATCGGCTCTGCCGAGGAAAACGGAGGCTGGCCGCCGCACTTACACTTTCAGATCATCACGGACCTCCTAGGGTTCGAAGGCCAGTTTCCTGGGGTAGCCCTTCCACGCGAGGAAACAGTCTGGGCATCTTTCTCTCCAGACCCCAACCTGATACTTCAGCTTCCTGGTCACACCACATTTGTTCCGCCAGAAGACATATCCAGGAACCGAGCTGAACTACTCGGCCAAAATCTGAGTGTCGCGTATGATACGCCTCTTCACATCGTTCGAGGTTCCGGTACGTACTTGATAGATGTTGTGGGTCGTTCATATCTGGACTGTGTAAACAACGTTGCGCACGTGGGCCATGAAAGACGCTCTGTAGTAGAAGCCGGACAACTCCAGATGAGTGTTCTCAACACGAATACGCGTTACCTGCACGAGAACGTGCTTCAGTACGGGGAGCGGCTGACGGAACTGTTTCCGGATCCACTTTCAGTCTGCTTCTTCGTAAACTCAGGGTCGGAGGCGAACGACTTAGCACTGCGTATGGCTAGGACTCACACAAAGGGACAGGGCGTAGTCGCCATCGAAAACGGTTACCATGGCCATTCACAAAGTCTGATAGACGTTAGCCACTACAAGCACGCTGGAGAGGGCGGAGAGGGGGCGCCGAACTGGGTAAGGACAGTTCCCGTTCCCGACGACTATAGAGGTTTGTATGGGAGGGACGTAGCGGATCGTGCAGTCCGTTATGCCATGCATGTAGGAGAGGCATTCGGATCTCTGAGCTCTACCGGGCACGAGCCCGCTGCCTTCATAGCTGAAAGCATCCTGTCTTGTGGCGGACAAATTGAACCGCCGGCCGGCTACCTAGAAGAAGCATATAGAATCGCTCGTTCGAGAGGGGCCGTCTGCATTGCGGACGAGGTTCAAATCGGCTTCGGTCGGGTCGGCAGCCACATGTGGGGCTTCCAGACAGGAAATGTGGTCCCCGACATCGTCACCCTAGGCAAGCCCATCGGAAACGGGCACCCCATCGGAGCGGTGGTCACAACACCCGAAATCGCTGAGTCATTCGCGAATGGCATGGAGTTCTTCAGCACCTTCGGTGGCAATCCCGTATCTGCAGCGATTGGGCTTGCAGTCCTCGACATCATAGAGAGCGATCGCCTTCAGGAGCACGCAGCAGTAGTGGGTGGGACTTTAAAGGCCAACCTAGCCTCTCTCGCAATGCGGCATGAAAGTGTCGGAGATGTGAGAGGACGCGGACTATTCCTTGGCATCGAATTCGTCGAAGATCAAAAGGCCCGAACGCCGAGCGCTCAAGCTGCACGGTACATCGCCAATCGAGGCGCAGAACTCGGCATCCTACTGAGTACAGATGGGCCAGATCACAACGTCATCAAGATCAAGCCTCCCATGACATTCAATCAAAATGACTCGGAGAGATTAGTCGCCACGCTTGATAAAATTCTGGCAGAGGACGAAGCACGGCCCAGAACGTAAAACGAGGCGGATAGAACAAGAGCGAGAATGCCAGCTTTCCTATCCATTCTCCGGTCCCGCAACGTATACTGCGATTTCTGAATCCAGAGACTATCAGCGCAAAGAGGCATCATGCTTACTCGGGATCACCTGCGACACCTCACCCTGCTTCTCACTCTCACAGTAGTCTTCGGCTGCGGCCCGTCAGCAGAAACAACCCCTCGAGTAGGAGAGGTGGTAAAGGGGGGGGATGACCGCACCGGCGAATACGATGCAGTCGATAACTGGTGGAAGCCGGCCCCTGATCATGGCGATGTGTGGGGTTGGGGCCAGGTATCCGGGATAGCCGTGGACAATCCCGATCGCATCATCGTCGGCGTGTGGGGGGACCGAGACGCCCTGAATCGTGAACGAGACGGCAGTTCAAATTATCTGGTTGCAGTGGACCGCGACGGCAATATCACGGAAAACTGGAGCCAATGGGATTCACTCTTTAACAAACCCCACCAGATCTACATTAGTCCGTACGACCCTGAGCGACATATCTGGGTTGTTGAGCGCGGCCTCGGCATGCGTGATGTGAACATGCAAATACTGAAGTTTACCAACGACGGCAGCGAGTTGGTCATGCAGCTAGTCGATCCCGAACACCCCAGAACACGTGCGGAGGCTAGAGCCAATCCCAACCCAGGCCCATACACCTACGGGGACCCATCTGTAATGGCGTTCTTTCCAAACGGGGACTTTCTTCTCGGTGACGGCTACTGGAACTCCCGAATTATCCGATACAACGCAAGGGGTGAATTCTTACAAGAGTTCGGGGAACTCGGAAATGGTCCTGGTCAGTTCGATCTCATTCACGGGCTAGCGATCGACAGAAGCCACCGAATCTATGTCGGTGATCGCTCAAACGACCGAATCCAAGTCTTTACGGAAAATGGAGAATTCATTGAAGAATGGCCCGATGTATCTGATCCGGTTGGTGTGTTCATCGACGAAAACGAATCCGTATGGGTCGTTTCAGCGCGCCTGAACCGAATCATCAAGTTCAATAAAGAAGGAGAACTGCAATACCACCTCGGCGCTTTCGGGGGGACCCGTGGTGGATTCTCGGGTGGGCTATCACGACCCCACCAAATGGATGTCGACCAGGAAGGCAACCTCTATATCGTCAGTTGGGACGGAGGTTGGATGGATAAATTCGTGCCGAAGACAGACGCCAATCCTGAAAGGCTAGTTGGTCGACCGCTGATCCTCGAACACTAGATGACCCTGGGATGAGACCCGAGCCGAGAACTGTACTCTCCGGCCCCGGGTCTCATCCCTAGAAATCGACTCTAAAGCTACCCTACCCGTCCGTAACCATGCGGATAAGCCGTTGCAGCCTTTCCTTGTGCTGCTCAAGCTCGGAAACCAGAACCTCAAGTCTCTCATACATATCAGCAGCCGGTCGCTGATCCGCTCTCTGGGAATTGCTATTTAGGTAGTTCAACTGGTCGCGAAGCATCGGCTGCGGATAACTCGTGATCGTCTGATTCGTCAGCAACGCACGCTCAATCTCCTTGAGTTCTGTTTCCACATCACTGCCTTCCGCAACACGCGTCTGGGCGCCCTGAAGGC
>DLTN01000101.1 GCA_002500925.1 Gemmatimonadales bacterium UBA7835
GGAGCGTTAAGGGCGAGCTCCCGCCCAATGATCACCCTCTGCTGATTCCCCCCAGAGAGAAACCGGGCCCTCGTCTCTGTAGACGGTGCCACCACCTCGAACCGAGTCCGAATCCTCTCAGCCTCGTCACGCAACACGCCCCACGGCATCATTACACTGGGCCCAAATTCCTCCATCCGGGAAAGTGCTAGTGCCACGTTCTCGGTAAGGTCAAAATCGGCTACGAGACCTTCGGCATGCCGATCCTGAGGAATGAAGGCGACCTCTTTCGGGATGTCAGCTCGGCCCAAGCTCGGAGACTTACGGCCTGAGAGAACTAGTGCCAGATCATGCTGACCATTTCCTTCTACCCCTGCTATCCCTCGTACTTCCCCAGCCCTTACCTCCAGCTGCACACCTTTCAGGCTATCAGCATGCACAGCGACCAAACTCGCAACCACTGTCCCACCGCGCGCTGTTGATAGTGACGCCACACTCGCGCCACCGGACACCTGAGCATTTCCCGCAACCACCGCATCACTCGATGGGCCGGCCTGTTCTCCAATCGCAACCTCATCGGCAACCCCGTCTCCTAACATCTTTGCAACCAATTTCCGGACAGAGACCTGGGACCTCGGTGCAGTCATAGCCGTCCGACCAGTTCTAAGAACTGTCAGTCTGTCCGAGACAGCAAGCACCTCATCGAGCTTGTGAGCAACGAGCGCTACTGCTCGACCTTCACGCGCCAAATCTCTCAACAAGGCGAAGAGTCCATCTGCTTCTTCGGGTGTCAGCACTGCAGTCGGCTCGTCCAGAACAAGAACCTGAGGGTCCCGGAGAAGAGCCTTGAGAATCTCGGTCCGCTGACGATCTCCAACACCGAGCTCCGACACGTTTGTCTCCAGTGGAACCCGCAACCCAGTCCTCGCCATCGTCGCTTCAACCGCCGCGCCGGCTTCACTAAACGAACGGCCCCTGAGGCCCAGCCTCAGATTATCACGCACTGATAGTGCGGGGACTAGAGTGAAATGTTGATGCACTAAGCCAATCCCAAGGGACCAAGCGTCCCGAGGGCTGCGCAACTTCACCAATGCGCCCCCTACCTCGATTCCGCCCGAGTCCGGGGACACCAGACCCCCGAGCACATTGAGGAGTGTGGACTTTCCGGCACCATTAGCCCCGAGCACCCCATGCACCTCTCCAGGATAGAGGTCGAGGTCAGCGCCGGACAGTGCTTGGATTAACCCGAAACGCCGGTCGATACTGCGCAGACGGACAAGAGGTTGGCTCACCCTAGGGACCCTCGGGCTCGCCCTCCACGAAGACTACCCGTGGTACGTCGATCTCCCCTGTTCTAATCAAAGCCTTAGTGCTAGAGATACGCTCAATCTCCTCACCCGATAAGCGATCGCGCAGCATCGGATTGATAACGAACTCAATTATACCCTGTTCCGTATTTGCATAGATCGGAGCACCTCCAACATTTCCCTCCTGCCACATCTTAGCCGCACTGAAGAATGCTTCCGCGATTCGAATGACCACACTGCCCAGAACAACCTCGGGGGCTAACTCATTCTGATTACTGTTCATCCCAATGGCGTAGGCAACGCGGCCTTCCGCTACTGCCTCCCTAACAGCCTGGAACACGGCCAAGGAAGCATTATCCAGATTATGTATGATTACATCAGCTCCCTGGCTCAGTTGCGCGACAGTAGCCTCTTTCGCCGCCGCCAAGTCATCCCAGTCACCCGTATAGACTTGCAGCACCTCAATCTCCGGATCAACAGCATGCACGCCCGCCTCGAAGGCTAGAAACGCGCCACGTGCCGGTGGGATTTCAACACCCCCCACCATCCCCACGACTTTCGATTCCGTCACATACGCCGCGGTGACGCCAGCCAGATAGCTTCCTTCTTCTAATCGGAAAATCAGAGGCACCACATTGGGCGAAACACGACCGCCGCCGGACACAACGATCGTTACGTCTGGGAATTGCTGTCCCGCCCGGATTGCGGCGTCCTGATACTCGTTACCGTGCGCGAAAATGATCCCGTAGCCGGAAGACGCATAGGCAATGAACGCCTCGTCAAATTCAGCAGGGGTAGCAGTTTGCTGGTGACTCACCGAGGCGCCCATGGAGTCTTCAATCATCATGAGGCCAGCATACCCTCCAGCATACCAACCCACATCAGTGACTGGGCCAGCGGTGAGGAGTGCGGCTCGGAAATTACCTTCCGTCGTATTCGAGCCCTGACTAACGCAGGCCGTGGTGACCCAAACCAAGGCAATAGCGAATGGTTGCAACCTACGCAGGCTCAGGTACCCATTTGCGAGTTGCATGACTTTATTTTTCCTGGAGTTAGAGGTGTTGTCTGCGCTTTGGATAAACCTGTGGCTGTCGGAGGTTCAGTACGCTGGATATCTTCGGGCCAGAAATTCCGCGCAGTGAGCACCTACCCCTCGCGGGACACCGCTGTCACCCCCTCGGAGATCGCATGACTGAGCAGCGCGGAAACTGGACCTCCAGTGCCGGCTTCATACTTGCCGCCACCGGAAGCGCCATCGGCTTAGGTAACCTCTGGAAGTTCCCATTCATCACCTGGGAAAACAACGGAGGCGCCTTCGTACTCGTGTATCTCGTGTGCATCGCAGCTGTCGGACTTCCGATAATGATGGCCGAGCTCCTGATAGGCCGGAAAACACAGCAGAGTGCGGTTGGAGCCTTGAAAGAAGCCGTCGGGCCCGCCTGGGGTTTAGTAGGGCTTTGGGGTGTACTCTGCGGCTTCACTCTGCTCAGCTACTACACCGTCATCGCCGGATGGTCACTGTACTTCTTCGCTAAGACGGCAGGTTGGATGGTCGGGGGCTTCCCGACGGGGACATCGCTCGGCCAAGTGTTCACGGAGCAATCGGCGAATGGAGGGCTTCAGATAGCACTCTCCTTGGGCTTTAGCGTGGCAACCGTGTCGGTCGTGTACTTCGGCGTCCAGAAGGGCATCGAGAAGATCGCTCGACTATTTCTGCCCGTGCTCTTTGTAATCCTCGCCCTGCTATTCATGGTTTCCTTCGCGATGGACGGCTCGCGCGAGGCGCTTACGTTCATCTTCCGGCCCAGTTTTAACGAGCTGGACGGGGGCAGCGTCCTAGAAGCTCTGGGCCATGCGTTCTTCACGCTCTCTTTGGGCATGGGCGCAATGATCACCTACGGATCGTACATAGCGCGCAATCAGTCGGTCGTGAAAGCCTCAGGTATCATCGTTTTGCTCGATACCGTTATAGCGCTAGTCGCGACAGTTATCATGTTCACGGTCATCTTCACGGCAGGTATGCAAGACCAAGTGGGCGACACCGGTACCGTGGGCATGCTCTTTATCTCGCTGCCCCAGCTGTTTTTCGCCGAGGGCATCGTGCCGGGAGGCGCGGTTCTGGCGCCGCTATTCTACGTGCTTGTCGCGCTCGCCGCCCTGACATCGACCATGTCCCTACTGGAGGTCGTCACATCCTATATCATAGACGAGCACGGAATCGAACGCGGAAAAGCCACGCTCGCATGCGGTGGCGTGGTCTTCCTCTTCACGATTCTGGCAGCCCTCTCCTTCGGTGGTGCAGACTTCGCGAGCAACCTCTCGGCACCCGGCCGTCTCGGGGACCTTCTCTTCGCTGGCAAGACAAGCTGGTTCGGCATGGCTGACCACTTCGTATCCAACTGGATGCTTCCAACTGGCGGTCTCGCTATCACCGTCGCTGTCGGCTGGTTCATGACTCGAGAAGCCACCGAAAGTGAGCTGGTCGATGAAACGGTTCCCGGATGGTTCAATTACAACACATGGCGCTTCTTTATCCGCTACATCTCCCCCGCAGCGGTTGCTGCCATCGTGGTCGCTGTCCTCTTCTTCGGTGTAGACTTCAGCTAATTGATCCGTTGTCAGATAAAGCTCTCTGGCCCCTTAACGTTGTTTGGACTCATCGATGGAACTAGAATCATATTCTAGATTTGGAGAAAACCATCGCCACACCCAAGCCAGCGCAGATCCGTGCACCTAAGCAGTCACGCTCTAAGCGGACCCTAGAACGTATAGTGGCGGCTTCTCTTGAGCTTCTCGAGGCTGAGGGCCTGACTGGGCTAACGGTCCACAAGGTTGTCGCCAAGGCTGGATCCTCCGTTGGATCGTTTTATGCTCGATTTGATGGGAAGGAGGACCTTCTCGACTACCTTGGCGAGCGCTTGTGGACCGAAGCGCTAGAACGATGGGAGCTCGCGCTCGAAACCCGTGACTGGTCGACACTCAGCCTAGATGAAGTTGCAGAGGGATCGGTTGGCTTGCTCATAGACGCGCAGCGGTCTCGATCAGATTACCTGAAGGCGCTTGATTGGGCCTCGGGCCGCCAGAGCGACGCCTACGAGAGGTTCAGGGGAGAGTTGCTCTTGGGGCTCGGCCTGCTACTTCTAGAGCACCGCGAATCGATAACTCATCCTGACCCTGCACTCGCTGTTCGCATAGGCCTGCGAGCCGTTCTGGGCACAGTGGATGCAGAAATCCGAGCCACCGAGGATCGCTTGGGTCGCGACTCACTCGCAGCAGAAGCTCGCACCCTGCTCTTGGGATACCTCACCGGAAACGCTAGCCCCGCGGCGCCAGCAACTGGGGTGGACTTCTTCGATGTGTGGGGCTAAGCCAACAACTCTCTTTAACCTTTTCCGGGTTCCTCTATCTTGAGTTACTAAGTTCGCCTGCCAGTCAAGCTGCAACGTTATACCCATCCAGGCGTATCAGCTTTATAGACAGGCCAGAGAATGACCAAGCCCAAAGAGAATACGGCATCTAAGTGATATTCATGAGCAACAAGCTAGCTAACATAAAAGTGGTGCTTTGCGCAGCCCTTGTAGCGAGTGGAGCAAGTGCCCTGACTGACTCTGCTTTGGCAGCGCAGGAAGGGACAGTGGCATCACTCGCCGGGCTCGTTTTCGACAGCACAACCATGGCTCCGCTCGTAGGAGCTCGAGTAGCCGTGATGGGCACAAGTGCTGTGAGCACAACCGACGAGGGTGGACGGTTCCTGCTAAGTGAGGTCCCGGCGGGCGCTTATTGGGTGTCCTTCTTTCACCCCCGCTTGCAGGAACTCGGCGTCAGCGCGCCGCCCAAGCAGGTCGAGCTCTCTTCAGGAGTCACAGGGAACACGATTCTAGCCGTACCATCTGAGGAAACGTTGCTCATGGGGTGGTGCTTGGCCGAGCAACCACCTGCGGGCTCAGCCGCTATCGCTGGAATCGTCACCGATTCCATCACCGGTGTACCCATGCCGCGGGCAATCGTAACCGCCGAACCTATAAGCCGCCTGCCGGGCCTACGACCAGTCGAGGTGCGCACCGATGACACAGGCTACTTCCGCATGTGCACGTTACGCGGCGACTTGGACACGAAGCTACAGGCACACTTCGGAACAAGTTCGGGGAGAAGTATAGAGGTCTACGTGCCGGCCGGAACTGCGGTACTACAGGACCTGATCCTCCTTATGTCCTCGGAGGGGACCCTAGAAGGACTGGTCCTCGACTACCTAACCGGTGATCCTGTAACGGGGGCACTAGTCTCAGTCGCTGGCACGTCGAGCTCATCGCTCACAGACAACATGGGTCGCTTTCTGTTAGACGATTTGCCACCAGGTCGACATCTCGTGACGACAGACCACATTGCCTTCGAAGAACGAACTGACTCAGTGACGATCTTCAGTCAAGAAACGGTTGACATTGAAGTAAGCCTAGCGACCGAAGCCCTGGAGGTAGAGGGTCTAGTGGTGACGGCCCGGACTCGGTTCGGGAGGACTAGCCTAGCGGGAGATGCTAAGCGGGCCGACTTCATTTCACGCGAGGAAATCGAGGCCATGCTGCCCCGAGTGAGGGCCACAGAGGACCTGCTTCGCAACATGAACGTGCCCGGCTTTAGGATACGACGTGTCGAAGAACAAGACCCAATCACAGGTGTCAGGGTTCCCGTTCTCTGCATCGAGGTAAGCCGACGCGGAGGCGGGGAAGGCTGCGTGATGGCCTCAGTCGCACTGAACGACGTGCTAATCCCCTTCCCTGAGCAGTTTCTTATAGACCTAGATCCAAACATTATCGATCGGATTGAAATCCTAAGTCCAATCGACGCGGCCTTCCAATTTGGGACGGCAGCCGGTAACGGCGTGGTAGCGATCTACACGCGATGAATTCCTACATAACCTGCCGGAACAACAGCTATCGAGTCAGGGCATCAAGGTTGAGGCTCGAGGCATCGACATACCAAATATCGTAATAACCACTCGCGCCCCTGCGATCGCTAGCAAAGAAAAAGGTGCTTCCATCGGGCGAGAAGCTCGGGTACCCATCGTTAAAAGCTGAGTTAAAAGGGGCAGGAAGATGCACTGCCGCATCCCACCCAAAGCTATTGCGACGCGAAACGTAAAGATCTTGGTTACCCGGAGCCGTCGCATCCCGGTAAGCTTGGAAAATCAGAAAGTTCCCACCCGGAACAAGTACCGCATTCGACTCGTCACCTGTTGAATTCAATGTTAGAGCAGTAGGGTGCCCGTATGTGCCGTCAGGCCCGACCTGTGACCTGTAGATGTCGGCACCCCAATCAGGATCAGCCCGAGACCAGAAGAGGATCGACCCATCTGGAAGCATAGAAGGGCCCATCTCCATACCTGAGCCGAAGTCCTCTTGATCCAGTCTCGGTCGATTGACTGCACCACTTAGCGGAGTCGGTATTCCCCAGCCTGCTTCAGTTCGTTCACTTATCCATATGTTGTCACTCCGGTCTCCCGACTCAGGCATCGGACGACGAGATACGAAGACCATTGACGCTCCGTCACTTGAGACGTGTGGAGCCTCGTCATGAACGCCTGAGAACAACCAGCGAACGGGCTCGCTCCACAGCCCCTCCCGAAAGTAGGATACGAATATTTGAGCCTGCCCCCCCCGGGCCCGGCGGGTAAAATAAGCCTCTCTAGCATCGGGACTGAAAGTGATCCCGTACTCTCGCATCTCCGTGGAGATTACTCCAGGCTCAAAGAGACTGGGGCGGACAGGCGAAGACGTTGTCCAAGTGGCGCTTGATTCAGCCCCACAAGCCTGTATCGAGATGGCCAAGACAAGTAACAAGGCGCGTGACCATAACGAGTTTCGGTGACCGGAGTCGATCGTCTCTCCCTCGCTCATGCAAAAGCGCTGTCCCGGCGAGCTCCCGCTGGATCTACCCGCGACCAGGGTTACTAAGACATCACCCCGCACTTCCCAAACCATAGGCATCTCGACAACTCAAACCTTAAGCTGCCTTCTAGGGGCCCGCCCCGCCTGCTCCACCACCCACCTCGCCTGAGCCTTCCTGGAGTGACTGTAGTTCGTTGTGAGCCGCCGCCAGTACGTCACGAAAAACCTGCAACGGTAGCGCACCCTGGATTGGTGGCCATCCGATCACCACAAAGGTCGGCGTTCCTCGAACCCCGATTTGCTGGGCGAGAGTAGTCGCCGACGCGATTCTCGGAATTCGCTCATCCAATGCGAGACACGCTTCGAATGATGCCATATCGACCCCCAATTCCGAGACCCAGCCATGCACTAGAGCCTCCGGCTCTCCGCTTCCCTTCCAAACCGCCTGATCCGTCCAAAGGCGACCATTCAATGCCTCGAACGCATCTGGGCTTTGAGCGTAGGCGCACTCAGCGGCTTCGGTCACAGCGAGAGAGTTCTCAAACATACCGGTGATATACGGCACAAATTTCCACTCAACCATTCCCGCCTCGATAAACTCTTCGAGGATCGGGCCGAAGCTTTCCTCATGAAATTTGCGGCAATAACCGCAACCGTAATCGGACATTTCCAAGACTTTCACAAGCGCAGTGGTGTCACCACGGTTAAAACCCACCTCCGCGACTGACACCCGCGGTCCCTGAGAGGCCAAAGACTCATCGACGGCCAGTGTCGTCGAGACGCCGTCCCCCGCCGGCTGTGCCAATAGACTGCGTGTGATGTCCTCGGTCCCATCTGCAGTGTCAGAGGCAGAGTCACCCGCTGAACAGGCTAAGGTGGCCGTAAGTGCAAAAACGAAAAACGCCCGGAATCCAGCTTTCATCAGAGTTCCAAATTGATAACCTGACCCATTCCTGCTAGGAACGCGGTCAGACTAGCGAAACGACCAGTAACCATAAGCAAACCAATCACGATCAGCACGGTGCCCGCGAGACGCTGCAGCACAGACATCCACTTTCGGGCTCGCATGCTACCGGCAATAAACCAGTTGAACGAGACGGACGCGAGAATAAACGGGACACCTAACCCTAGAGCGTAAGCCGTCAACAGTCCCATCCCCTGAACCATGGTCGCTTCAAGGCTCGCGTATAGAAGAATCGAACCAAGGACCGGTCCTATGCAAGGAGTCCAGCCAGCGCCGAATGCGACGCCGACAACGAAAGATCCGACAGCCGTAACTGGCTGCGCGCGCACTTGGGGGCGGAGTTCTCGGTACAGCACCGGCAGCCTAAATACACCAGCCAAGAAGAGTCCGAACAAGATCATCACCACTCCTCCAGCCCTGCTCAGCCCCGGTAAAGCTTGCGTCACAGCTGTCCCAAAAGCCGTTGCCACTAAGCCCATGGTCATGAAGACAAAAGAGAACCCGAGAACGAAAAGGGAAGAATGGACCAGCGCGCGCTTTCGGACGAGTCGCGTAGGGTGCTCAGACAAATCCCCGAGCGTCAACCCTGATATGAAGGCTAAGTAGCTGGGCACAACCGGGAGGATACAAGGTGACAGGAACGACACCAGTCCGGCCATGAAGGCAAGCGGAATAGAAACCTGAATCTCCATCACTAGAAACAAGCCGCTATCGAGATCACTCCCTTCTTACCAGGGAAGGCTAAAAGTGTCAGCATTGCAGATGCATCAACGACGTCGGACCCACAGAACCAGGGCAAGTCCCACCGCAGCGCCAAGTAGCGCCCCACCTGCGATCCTGGTGAGCCCTGGGACTCCATTCGTGTCGGGCCGACCAAGCGGATGTTCATCAGAGGCCGCTTCGAGATCGGCATCCTTGTCCTGCCGAGGCCCACTAAAGGAGGTGTCGTTCCCGTAAGTCATAGTCTGACTTACACTTCCCGACCATGCACAGCTCGCACAATGCAATTTATCCTGGTCCCGAGCCGTTCGGTTAGGCCACCCAGCCTCATCACCGCAAAGCGGACACGCTCTACCACTGCCAAGGGCCGTGAGCGCTGTATAAAGCGCCCCTTTAGAGAGATTGAGTTCTTCTGCAATGTGGTTGACGCTGTGATCCGAGCCCCAATAAAGCTCGCTGGCGTGCGCGGCTATCTCCGGCGTGACATCGGAGGCGTGCATGGTGTCTTCTCCTGCCTTGACCCGTCTTGCTGGTTCCGAGAACATAACGCCCCGTCACGGCGGCCGCATAGCCGTAAATCTGCGTCCGACCAAAAGTTCAGCCTCACAACACAACACACACTTGTCACACGGCGCTCGCAGGATTTCGGTTTCCCACGGCCACCTTGAGGCTCTTCTGAAAGAGCCCGACAGGACAATCCGCGGCGGCGCTGTCATATGCCACCCGCATCCATTACACGGTGGCACCATGCATACAAAAGCGGTGTACAGAGCCGCACAGGGCCTCAATGACGCCGGACTCGTCACACTCCGCTTCAACTTCCGCGGAGTAGGAGGCAGCACTGGCAGTCACGACTCCGGGATCGGAGAACAGGATGACCTTCGAGCGGCAATAGACTGGCTGGAATCCGCATATCCACACGTTCCATTAGTTGTTGGTGGGTTTTCATTCGGCTCTATCGTCGGGCTTTCCGTAGGTGCCGGAGACGAGCGGGTAGTCAGCCTGCTAGGCCTAGGGTTACCCGTCGACCTAGACGACCGCTACGACTACGGCTTCATGGCTAATTCTGCGAAGCCCATTCTTATCGTTCAGGGTGAGAACGACGAGTTTGGACCGGGTGAGAAGGTCGCCAGCTTGATCTCGCCACTGGGGAATCACATTACGCTCGTCCGTATACCCGGGACGGACCATTACTTCGATAGCAGACTAGGAGAACTTCGCACAGCGGTTCGGGGGTACTATGAAACAGGTCCAGGGGCGAAGCTTCTGGCCATCATCTAATTCGAGGTAGATATGCGTAACCGGGAACGCGTGCTGCAAAGCCTAGAAAACGTATACCGAACCGCGTTCTCAAAAGCAGAGACATCTGGTGACGAACAGAAGATGGAGTCGATCGACATGGATTATCAGAAAGAACAACTGAAGCTCGAGGTCCTGCTCGACATCCGAGATCTGCTGCAGCCCGAACCAGAGGACCTAGCGGACCGAACAAGCTCACTTCTCGAGAAAGCGCAAAACATCCGCAAACTCACGAAGCTCCGTTGATATGAAGATCTATACCAGGACTGGAGACACTGGAGAAACCGGCCTATTTGGAGGGGAACGTGTTCCAAAAGACAACGTAAGGGTTGACGCCTACGGCACCGTAGACGAGTTAAATGCAACGATCGGATGGGCTGTAGCCCAAGTCAGCGATGCTGAGATTCGAGGTCGGCTAGCGTTACTACAGCATGATCTGTTCTCACTTGGATCCAATCTCGCCACCCCACCAGTTCAGGAGAGGGGAAAAAAGCCTAAGCTGCCGCCAATGCCGACACAGAGAGTCGAAGAGATGGAAGCTTGGATTGATGCCGCGGACACCGAACTGCCAGCATTGCGGGCTTTCGTGCTGCCTGGAGGTTGTCCGGGAGCCGCCGCTCTCCATGTCGCTCGAACGGTTTGCAGGAGAGCAGAACGAGCGGTTGTGCGCCTATCTGGGACCAAGGGGTCGGAGGCCGAGCTTCTTGCCTACCTCAACCGTCTATCCGACCTGTTGTTCACACTGGCTAGACTCGAAAACCATCGGAACGGAGCGGGTGACATCGAGTGGGTGAAACACCTTGAACCCAAGCCAAGTTCATAGGTCAGAAGGCCCGTTCAGCAAGAGTTGAGCTCCGCGCGCGGCCAGGACTCCGAGACCCCTGGCTCACAGCACGTTGACCGCAAGGGTTCGTGTGCAGGCATCTCGGGATTGGAGGTTTCTGCTTCTTAGATGCTTGCCACGTGCGGTTCAACTTTAGAGGTTTTTGGCGCCCGACAAAATCTTCCGGACCAGCAGGACCCATGACCTACATCATCGCCGAACCATGCATCGAGGCTAAGGACGCGAGTTGCGTTGAAGTCTGTCCCGTCGACTGCATCTACGAGGGTGAGGATCAATTTTATATTCATCCGGACGAATGTATCGACTGTGGAGCATGTGAGCCTGAGTGCCCAGTTCAGGCAATCTTCCCAGACACGGACGTGCCGAGCGAGTGGACCGCCTACACCAAGAAGAACGCGGACCACTTCGAGTAGAACGGTGGCAAGAAGCCAGAGACCGGAAACAAAGGGCCCCGTTACTGCACGCCAAGGACAGAGTAGCCGCCTTTTTCCCCTACAGGTGACGCTGGAACCTCAGAGGCCGAGTTCCCTCATGCGCTCAAGCGAAACAGGCACCTGAGTCTCACCTAAGGGATCGGACTTAGGTGGAGTCGGCTCTTCTTTATCTTGGCGCACCAAGAGAATCGTCGTCACGAGCGCTGCTGCACTCAGTAGCCCGATGGTAAACTTCTTCATGACGATTCCTCCAATTGAGCATGACGGTTGGGTGTGACCACTCCGCGCGCCGGCAGCGCATATATCTTACTATCGATTACGTCTTGGGTTTCATTCAGACCTGTATCGACATGAATTATGAGCGGGAACGATTCATTGACAACGCTTATAAAGGTGATCCCGTAGCCCTAGCGGCTTGGCTTGTCTCGATCCCGTCGGTGAACCCAGCTCTCGAGAAAGACGGGGCCGGGGAAGCCGCCATCGCACAAGCCTGCGCAGAACTACTCGAAGGATGGGGCCTTGAGGCGACCATCACCGAGCCCGCCACTGGGCGACCGAACGTAGTCGGCCGACTTGAGGGGCAGGGGCCGACAATACTCCTGAACGGTCACCTAGATACGGTCGGTGTCGCGGGAATGACGATCGATCCTTTCGAGGTGAGCTTCGACGGCAATCGCATGTACGGCCGAGGATCATGTGACATGAAGGCTGGGGATGCTGCTCTACTTGCAACGGCCTATAGGCTGGCTAAAGAGGGTCCTCGGCCAAACTTGGTTGTGGCCCTAACCTCTGATGAGGAGCACGCCAGTGTCGGCATGGCCGACCTCGTATCCGAAGGCGGACCCGATGCAGACCTTGCCATCGTGTGCGAACCTACCAACCTCAGTGTCATGCCCGCCCACAAGGGGTTCGTTTGGATTCGCGCACTCTTCCGGGGACTAGCTGCGCACGGATCACGACCTGACATCGGAGTCGACGCAATCCGACATGCTGCTTTATACCTGTCCGCTTTGGACAGCTACGGACGAGAACTAAAGTCGAGAGCAGCCCATCCACTCCTTGAGTATGGATCGGTGCACGCAGGAAAGATTCACGGAGGAACCGCTGAATCAGTCTATCCGGACGAGTGTGAACTCCTCCTCGAACGACGGACTCTTCCGGGTGAAACTCCGGAAACAGTAGTCAATGAATTCCAGTCCGTGTTGGACATGGTTACAGCCAATGAGCCAACGATGGAAGCCTGCCTTACAATGACACTAGAGCGACCAGGAACCGAGGTGGCTCTAAGCCACCCACTGGTAACAGGCTTACTGCGATCCGGGGAAGCCTTCGAAGTCGAACCAGTAGTCGAAGGCATGACAGCTTGGGTCGACGCCGCTTTCCTAAACGAAACCGGTATCCCCGCCGTCTGCTACGGACCGGGAAGTATTGAACAGGCTCACACGGATGACGAGTGGGTCGACATTCGTCAAATCCATTCTTGTGCCAACGTCCTAGAGCACTTCGTTCGGGATTTGGTCGGTTAAAACCCGGCTAAGCCCAAAACACGAGAACTCAGAACGGCGGGCCATGGCCACCGCAGACCGCGGCCCACCGTTCCTGTCCTCCTCAATCGGATGGTTACCGAGAACGCCTACTGGTAACCATGATCGCCCCTCCAGCGTGCCCAGTCCCAAAACGCGTGGTTGCATCACTAGCGCTCATGAACTGCATCTGCTCGATGTCGCTGGTTCTTAAGGATTGCAGGTCCGAGGAACTAGTGCGACGCGTCCCATCGACATAGAGCTGCACAGCGTCTCCTCCACGCGACTGGAGCCAGCGTGGACGGAGTCGATTAACAGCCTGCATAGCGTCTAGTTCAGTCAACTCCGCGAGTTCGGCACGGACGATACGTGTAGAAGATGAACCGGCGGGCCGACTGCTGCCTGCGCCAGAAGATGCACATCCCATTACGCCGAATGCCAGCGCAAGGGCAAACACCATCGTGATTCTAGTCTTGTGGGACCGCATGAATGGGCTCCTTAACCTAAGTGACGGGTCAAAAAGATGATGGCCTTATGCTGGTTGCGCTAGCAGTCTGCAAAACGTTCGCAGGACTGTCAGCGCAGGGTTCTGTCTAGGTATGCCTTGAGGCGCTCCCACGCATCCAGCCCCGCAACACTTCTTACTCCTGGATCCCCGTCGACTCTCAGCCAAAAACCGTGATTCACCTCGTCGTAGATGTGCAGGTCATGCTCGACTCCAGCAGCACGAAGTGCAATAGCAAAATCCTGGACCTGTTGAGGGGATGGGCCATCGTCTTCACTAGCAAAGGTTCCATAGATCTCATGGTCCATAGCAGCTAGAACGGTGGGATCATCAATCAGGCGACCATAAAAGATGGCAGTAGCATGGTGATCATCTCCGTCTAAGCCGAACGAGAGAGCGACACCTCCACCAAAACACCAACCCATCGCGCCGACTCTCCCAGAGACGTCCGGTCGAGCCTTAAGGAAGGTTACTGCCGCGTTTAGGTTGCCCACCACTGTCGCCATATCCGCCAGTGCTTCCTGCATCAGTGCCACATTCTCCTCTGGACCGCTGCCAGTACGACCCTGATAGAGATCAGCGGCTAGGGTGACGTAACCTTCCGCCGCAAAGTCATCCGCGACCTGCCGAACACGATCCACTAGTCCGTTCCATTCGTGGATGACAACGAGTGCAGGAAATGGGCCCTCTCCCTCCGGCACAGCAATATATCCGGTGGTTGCCATGTCACCGTCTAGGTAGTTCACAGCTTCCCCTGCCAGATCTCCACCATTTCCAAGAATCGCCGGCGGCATCTCTCCCGGGGCTGTCGGAGCGAACGAAACCCGGGACTCCCCGTCGTCAGATGTCGGGCGGCACGCACCGAGGAAAAACACTATTCCGGAAAGGCAAACCATGCCGAAAACTCGAGATTGATTGCTCATGAAACGACCAGGTTAAGACTGCGAAAAGAAGTGAGATATGATACGCCGACAGGGAAGGGGGGCACAGCAAAACTCAGGAAAGGTGCAACATAGAGAAGACTTCTCAGGTATATTCAGTAGCTACATTACCACATACTTGTTCGATAACCGGAGAGCAGTTTCACTGAAACAGAGATCTCCGTCACTCAGTTGAGCAAGGATTTTAAACGAAACCAATGGCGCCCCTTCAGTCGCCGAAAGGATAGGTTAAATGCTGCTTCGCTCCGACATAACAGCTGCACTGGCTGCAGTCGTTGGCATCGCTCTCGCCGTGCAGGCTGACGGTAACACCCAGGTCAAAGACCCAGCCACTACTGCAGTTACGCAACGCGAAGTCAGTTTCGCGGAAGAAGTGTTGCCGATCCTTGAGAAGTACTGTGTGGAGTGCCACAGCGAAGAGAGTGCCGAGTTAGGCCTAAAGCTGGACACTTACGAAGGTGTCATGGGCGGATCTGACTACGGGACTGTCGTCGAAGCAGGGGACGTCGGAAGCTTGCTCATTGAGATGATCGCATCTGGTGACATGCCAGACGGAGGCGACCCTATGCCGGCGGAGGAACTCGACGTGATCAAAGCTTGGGTGACAGAGGGGGCTCAGAAAAACTGAAGCCCAGTCTTTAAAATCCTTCTGAGGCATCCACTAAACAAGCGCCTTGGCACAAAGCTCAGTAACCGGACGGCAAAGGGTCAGTGTCCCTGACTGTCTTGTCTAACCCAGTCGCCCCTGAGCCAGTCCACTACGAGACCCATCTCATCCTCGGTAAGAATTTTCTCAGCCCCGAAGGATGGCATACGGTCGTTGTCTTCGCCGTAAAAACGCTCCTCGGTAGGATCATGGAGCATCCCGAGCATCCAATCACGTGAACCCCAGCCCGTCAGGACCGGGCCAACATCACCTTCAGTTTGGTCGCGGAAGGTGTGGCAGCGGGTGCAGTTGATCTCCTCACCGCTTATGAGCGCTCGACCTTCTTCTATCTCCGTCTGCTGAACAGCATCCTGCTCAACCTGCGCGGGCAAACTTCCTTCGGCTGACACAGCCATTATAACCTTCGCCAGGTCTGAACGGACCTCAGGTGAAAAACGCGCAACGCCGCGCTGCACAAATCGTGACATGCGGCCATTCACATGCTCGGTGCCGCCAAAGTATTCGTCCGTCGCAACTCGCTCTGGATCAAGAAGCCCGGCTAGCCAGGCACGGGTCCCAAACCCTGCGAGGTCGGAAGCCGATGGCGGATCAGCCGGCTGACCGCCGAGTCCGTCGTGTCCCTCAAACCTATGACACTGGGAGCAGTTCGCTTCGAAAATCCTGGGCCCTTGGGTTAAGGGGTCAGCTCTCAGCATCGCGAGCCCGCCCTCAACTGGGATACCTGAGAGAGCCGCTGCAAGCTCCGAGGAACGCTCCGCCAGGACCTCCGCTTCAGCTTGGGCTGCCACGAACTCAGGGTCCGCCGAGTCCTGAACCCGCGCTTGCCAAGTTAGCATCACGATACCCGCGAGCAGGGCAGTGGCTACGCCGACATTGAACCGATGTCCATACTTCCACCCTCCTATGATCGGCATCGCCGCTACCAGCGCGAGCACAAGCCCCGGTATTACCTGGGCACCTATGACCTCCCACCCCGCCGGGAAGTATTTCAGCCACTGAAAAAGGAACAGGAAGTACCACTCAGGCCTCGCTGCTGCATATGGTTCCGCCGGATCGGCAGGCGCCCCTAGGTGAGCGCCACCACTCCACAGAACGAGCCCTAAGACTGTCGCCATCACAATAAGTGACGCGACGCCATCTTTCAGTACCTGCTCCGGCCAAAAATATCCGTCCGGTTTTTCTCTCGCGCTCTTGGGGGTTGTGACGCCATGCCGTCGAAATAGGTAAATGTGTCCGACTATCAGCAATGCGACTGCCGCGGGAAGTATACCCGCGTGCAGTACAAAAAATCTTGTCAGTGTCAGGTGACCGTATTCCGACCCGCCAACGAGCAGTTGTTGCAGCCCTGGACCCACGACAGGGGTCATGGACGCAATGCTCGTCGCTACCTTCGTGGCCCAGTACCCTTTCTGGTCCCAGGGCAAAAGATATCCAGTCAGAGAAAGCCCAAGCACTAGTTGCAGCAGGATAAGCCCGAACCAAAAGTTGACCTCGCGTGGTGCTCGGTATGCGCCATCGATCAGAACCTGCATCAGGTGGAGCACGAGAAGCACAATCGTGACTTGGGCCATGTAGTGATGGATGCCACGAAGCAACCATCCGCCCGTCATCTGGTTTTGGATAAACCAAACACTCTCCCACGCACCCTGTGCATTAGCACTGTACGCGGACCATAGAACTACACCAGTGATGAGTTGGACAACCATGGCAAAAACAAGCGTGCTCCCCCAGATATACCTCCAGCGCGCACCACCAGGGATACGCTCATAGAGCACCCCCTGAAGCAGCGCACGGTAGCCCGTGCGATTATCTAGCCAGTCGAGCATACCGCGCATCAAACGGGGGTCTTCTCAGCCCGACCGGGCAAGAAATTCTGAAAACGAACCCATACCTCATCTCCATTGCGGACTTCTACATCGAGCGTGTCCATATCCCGTGGACTAGGGCTGGTCGGATCATCCACGGCCCCGTCCAAGTCAAAGCTACTTAGGTGACAGGGGCACGAAAAACGAGAGTTGTCCTTAGCCACTCCGACAAAACACCCCGCGTGGGGACACACCACGTTCAACGCGCGGACTTCATCACCCGAACGGCGCAGGTAAACCGCTCCCACGGGGCTGTCGTCATAGGCAGCCCAAGCATCGGTTCGGTCAGCCGTCACCGTGAACTTCCGAGGAGATCCGTCCTCTGGAATCGCTGAAGTCCGGGCCACGAGCACCATTTCACTGCTCAGCTTTTCACGACGCAAAGGGTCGAGAAGCGAAACCACCGCAGCACCAATCGGGGCTAACATGGCAAGCGTGCCTGCCGCTACTGCGGAAACGCCGACTAGAAAGTCTCGGCGCTCTTTTTCAACGACTCTGTCTAGCCCATCACTGAGAGTTGGTTCAGTCTCAGCTCTTGACTCTTCTAAGCTGTCTTCGCTCATCAATGCGATATCTCGAACCTAGATCGTTCATTGAGTAACCGTTAACCGTGGGAATTTTGACAAAGTATGGCCCGAAGCTCAACCCACTTGATCCGTTCACGGTTCACACGTGTATGTCGGAACCGACCCAAAGCACCACTAGAACTCACTGACATGGCTCTTAAAAAAGCTTCGCGGAGTATACTCCACCGCAGGAAAAGGGTTCATGATCATCTCCAATGCCAACGATTGCCCGACCATCTCCGACCGTGCAAGTTGGCGACCCCACCTGAACTATTCGGCTCGGAACGCTGAGCAAACGCGAACGGGTGAGAAGAATCACATCATATCTAGAGTATTCTGCTTCTAATCCGCCTCGTCATGGAGGAATTTTGATGATCAATCGTTATAACATCTCTTCTCTGGAACCCAGAGAGCTCATTACCGGCCATCATGGCCGTTTCGTGCACTCCGCTCATACGACTCACGTCTATTGGAAGATAGACGCGGGAGCGAAACTCCCCGAACACAGCCACCCACACGAACAGGTCGTGAATGTACTCGAGGGGAAATACGAACTGATTGTGAACGGAGAGACATACATTCTTGAATCTGGCGAAGTGCTCGTGATTCCTGGGGAGGCGACGCACAGCGGGACGGCCCATACCGATTGCCGGATACTTGACGTGTTTTCCCCAGTTCGTGAGGAATACCGTTGAACTCACGCTCAGCGTTTATCCTGCTCGGCGCAGCAACCATAGCCGTCGGGCTTTACCTGCAGTCCGACACCTCTACTCAGGAGTCCAGGGATGGAACGCACTTAAGCTCCTCGCACTCCGCGGCTCTCTGGCCCCCGGTAGCAACCTTTTCAATTCTTGGGTACGACCCCGAAACAGGAGAGCTAGGTGGAGCCGTGCAGTCACGGGTTTTTTCTGTTGGTAATGGGGTGCTCTGGGCGGAAGCCAATGTTGGCGTAGTGGCTACCCAAGCCGTCGTGGACGTCAGCTACGGCCCACAAGCACTTGAACTGCTCCGATCTGGCATGGCTCCGGGCCAAGTCGTGGAAACAATCTTAAGGAACGATCCAAACCCGCGACCGGAGAGCTGGGCGGTCCAAGGTCGGCAGTTCTCAGTAATGGATGCCAACGGAAACGTAGCTACTCACTCAGGTACACAAGCAAGTGATTGGGCGGGGCATCAAATGAACCAGCATGTGTCAGCTCAAGGAAATATCCTAGCTGGCCCTGAAGTCGTAAGAAACATGGTCCACGCATTTGAGAGCACTGACGGACAGCACCTATCGTTCCGACTCCTCGCCGCCTTGGAAGCAGGCCAGGCTGCAGGTGGAGACACTCGCGGTATGCAGTCCGCAGCAATTCTTATAGTAAAGGAAGACGGCGGAGTCTGGCTGAACAACGACGTAGTCATGCGCCTCCAGGTCGACGACTCCGATAATCCCATTGCCGAACTCCGACGCCTCGTAGAAATCGCAGGCCAGCAGCGCTCTCGTTTCAGGGGAAGATGAAAAGCAACCCTGCGGTGATTCATCCGAAGTGAGTCACCCAATACAGACCCTAAAAACAGCTAACCTCTCAAGAC
This sequence comes from Gemmatimonadales bacterium UBA7835, assembly GCA_002500925.1. GTDB lineage: Bacteria > Gemmatimonadota > Gemmatimonadetes > Longimicrobiales > Gaopeijiaceae > UBA2589. The sequence continues at coordinate 19,072 of DLTN01000101.1, forward strand.
CCGGGCTTAATAAATCTTAACCGCCACTTCCCGGGCACCCGTCAGAATGGTCCTATCACCCCCTAGCAGTGCTCCTCATACGCAGTACGTAGATCTGCCGCAATGTCCTCGGGGTTACGTCCCTCGATCTGATGGCGCTCCATGAAGTAGACAAGCTGTCCGTCCTTAAAAAGCCCAACGGAGGGAGAGGACGGAGGATATCCGGTGATGTAGTCACGAGTGCGATCCGTAGCCTCCAAATCCTGTCCAGCAAAGACCGTGGTCAGGACTTCCGGCTTTTTCTCCCCCTGGAGAGACATCCACACCGCCGGACGCATCATAGCGGCGGCACATCCACACACAGAATTCACAGCAACCAGCGTCGTCCGCGTCTCCGACCCTAGAAGCGTATCGACTTCGTCTGGCGTGCGCATCTCGGAGAAGCCCACACGCACCAGATCTTCTCGCATCGGGGCAACCATCATCTCTGGATAAGGCATTACAACTCCCGCTCTGTTGTCGTAACGACCGGCGCTCAGCGGAGCGACCGTCGACTGAACTCTTATTTAAAGTTTGACGTCTGTCTACCACAGGTCATGACAAAGGTGCCGTTGCCAACATGACGCAGCGCGAGCGACCTTGTCACTATCTATGTCCAATATGACTGAAGTCGTGCGCCTCCGGGTCAACGGAGACATTTACGAGGTCGGCGTGCCGACCCACTACACTCTCCTAGAGACGCTGAGGTACGTGCTGGCACTGACCGGCTCCAAGCAGGGTTGCGATAAGGGTGACTGCGGGGCGTGTACCGTCATCTTAGATGGTGCGCCCACACTCGCGTGCCTCACGCCGGTGTGGGAGGCGGAGGGGTCTGCGGTCACCACCGTCGAGGGCTTAGCCGGACCAGAAGGGCCACACCCTCTTCAGGACGAGTTCGATCTTAACGGCGCTGCCCAGTGCGGCTTCTGTACACCCGGCATTCTATGCTCCGCCGCAGTACTTCTCGACAAGACGTCCAATCCTACACGGTTGGAGATTCAGGAGGCACTTGCTGGCAATCTCTGCCGCTGCACAGGCTACGCAAAGATCTACGATGCCGTCGAAGCTGCAGCGATACGAATGGAGGAAAGAAAAGAAAGAGGAGGCCAGAGTGTTGATCCTACATAAGTCTCAGTCGGACTATATCTTACGGGCTTACATGCAGCCTGACGGAAAGAGGTGATCCGGGACTTCGAATGAGCCAAGACTTTACTGAAACCACCCCAATCACAGCAGTGATCGGATCTGGAATGCGCAAAGTAGACGGGCTCGAAAAATCTACCGGCCGTGCCGTCTACACGGATGACGTAACGCTTCCGGGCATGCTTCATGGCAAGATTCTCCGCAGCCCTCACCCCCATGCGCGCATCCTTTCGATCGATACATCACGTGCAGAGGCGCTGGACGGTGTTCATGCGGTCATCACCGGACGGGATATGCCCATCCAGTATGGAATCATCCCATGGACCCAAGATGAGTACCCGCTTTGCTTAGACCGGGTGCGTTATATCGGAGATGGCGTAGCCGCCGTGGCGGCAATCGATGAAGACACGGCAATCGAGGCACTCTCCCTGATCCGAGTAGAATACCAAGAGCTGCCCGCCTTCTTCGACCCACACCTCGCACTTAACGCCGACGGTTCGACACCATACGTGCACGATGCTAAAAAGGAGGGGTGGAACGGGAATATCACAAAGGTGGTGGAACTAGAGTTCGGCGATATCGAAGGTGGCATGGAAAAGGCCGATGTGGTCGTCGAAGGCGACTACTTCTTCGAGGGGACGACACACGCCGCTATCGAACCGCACTGTGCTATCGGGCAGTGGGACGGCGTGGGTCGGTTAACGGTTTGGTCAGCGACCCAGGTCCCACATTACCTGCACCGAGAACTCGCGAGAGTGCTCGAGATCGACCAGGCTCAAGTGCGAGTACTGCAACCGCTTGTGGGAGGCGCGTTCGGAGGGAAAAGCGAGCCATTCGATCTAGAGTTCTGCGTCGGCAAGCTATCCATGAAAACCGGCCGGCCCGTGAAGATACTCTATACGCGCGAAGAGGTTTTTTACTCGCATCGCGGCCGGCACCCATTCCACATGCACTACCGGACAGGTGCCACAAAAGACGGTAAACTCTCATCTATAGACGCCAAAATCCTGCTCGACGGGGGTGCCTACGCTTCTTTTGGTCTGGTGACGACCTACTACTCCGGCCAGCTGCTGTGCGCGCCTTACGAGATGCCGGCTTACCGCTTCGACTCGACACGCGTATACACAAACAAGCCTGCGTGTGGGCCAAAACGGGGCCATGGGTCCGTCCAACCGCGATTCGCGTTCGAAGTCCAAATCGATAAGCTCGCTGAAAGGGTCGAATTGGATCCCATAGAGTTTAGACGCCGCAATTTTATCGGAGAAAATACGAGGACCATCAATGAATTACGTGTGACTTCAAATGGATTCCTCGAGTGTCTCTCGTCGGTTGAGGCGGCGTCAGCGTGGGGGGAGAAGTTCCGTAGCCTACCCTTTGGACGCGGAATCGGGATTGCTGGCTCGACATAC
>DLTN01000117.1 GCA_002500925.1 Gemmatimonadales bacterium UBA7835
CGCCAGAAGATGGGCTAGACCTCCACCACGGAACCTCCGCTGGAACCAAAAAGTGGGTAGGGATCAATCGCTATTCTGGCGTGGCCGACGCGATAGCTGAAGTCAAAGAACAAGGGCTCTGTGTCGTAGCCGCTCATCCGTCAACAAACTCCGCTGACTTTCGAGACGTCGACTATACAAAGCCAACCGCTATCCTGATGGGAGCCGAACTTCATGGCGTGTCAGAGGAAGGTCTTTCCCACGCGGACCAGCACATCATGGTCCCAATGCTCGGCATGGTTCACTCTCTGAACGTCTCCGTCGCCACGGCCTTAATTCTTTTCGAGGCAGCTCGTCAAAGGACCGAGGCTGGCCTTTACGACTCTTCCCGGCTTGATCCCCAAGAGTTCGAACGTCGTCTTTTTGAATGGGCTTACCCCTCAATTGCAAGCAGTCGCAAAAGTGAAGGCCGCGCCTACCCCGCCCTTTCAGAGAGCGGAGAAATCATCCCCGACTGGTGAGTCGAATCACTACCACTGTATGCCCCGAGCTCTACAGCTAGTCCATTCGCCCGAGCTGGAAACGCAGAGAGTCCTCGACTCCTTCGCTGAAGAACTTAAAACCACTACTCAGAGCTTTTTGGGGAATGGCACGCTGTCCCCAGAGCAACGCTTCCTTTCCGAGCTCGCCGAAAACCGCCTTTACCGCGATGCTAGGAACAGGAAGGACTGTCGGCCTCCCCAAGACTCGGCCCAAGGCGGAGGTAAATGCCGCATTTGGAACCGGCGTTGGCGCCGTCGCGTTCACTACACCGCTGAGTGAACCCTCATACAAAGCGTGATAGATCATCCCGATCAGGTCGTCGAGATCGATCCAGCTCATGTACTGCGTTCCCGAGCCCAACCGCCCACCTGCACCCATCTTGAAGGGAAGAAGCATCTGGCCGAGTGCACCACCCTGAGGAGAGAGAACTATGCCGGTCCGAAGCTTTACCACCCGGATACCAGCCCGCTCCGCAGGTACTGTAGCATTCTCCCAATCTTCGCAGACGTCTGCCAAGAACCCCCGTCCAACCGGCATCGTCTCATTCAGTATGTCAGACCCGCGATTTCCATAGAAGCCCACGGCTGACGAGGATATAAGGGTGCGAGGGCCGTTCTCCATCGTAGCTAGAGTCCGAGCGATCAGATCTGTTCCCCTGATACGACTCTGCTTAATCGAGCGCTTCCTTGCTTCTGTCCATCGTCCTGCTGCGATTGGCGCACCAGCGAGATGCACCACAGCATCGACCTCTTTAAGCCCTTTTTCGTCTATCACGCCCGTCGACGGATCCCAAAAAACGCATCCTTCCCTGACCTCGCTGGACTCGCGCACAAGAGAAATGACTTTGTGACCTCCCGTCGTGAGGAAGTGGCGCAAGCTCGAGCCGACGAGACCTGAAGCACCAGTGATCGCCACGGTCAATCTCTTTTTCTCTGAGTAGGCTCGATGTCTTGCCAAATCGTTTGAGAGTCTGCGATACCGGAAGCCGAACAGGCGGTCGAGCTCATTTTTTACAAACACCGGCCCCAGCGCCTTGCCTGCAAAGCCCAGAGGAGGCTCCATCTCGATTTCGTCGTGAGCTATGGTTCCGCTAGAGCCCGACGGCAAAAACGAATGTGTGTGTGACCACCGCTTCATCGGGCCAGATATCTGCTCGTCTCGGAACTGCCGACCGTGAACGTAGTCCCGATGCATCAGATCCCATCTGAAGGAAGTCGGTCCCTGTTTGATCCGAAGACTTATCTTGCCGCCATCCCGTATGCCACCGGATCGAGACAGCACCTCCACATTACCCCAAGGGGGAGTCAGGCGCTCGAGTGCTCCCGGTCTTTCGTGCCAATCGAAAACTTCCTCAGGCCCGATATCCGGGATTTCCTCCTGGTACGTAAACTTCATTTCACAACACCGAGTGAGTGCGAGCAAAACAGTCCACACCATTAAACCCTAGAGAACGATGTGTGCCCGTCTTACGTCTACATTTTGAGATCAAGCCCGACCGCGGGTAATCTCCTGCACGCACCGGACCTGACCTCTTTAGTAAGTAACGTGCCCGCCTAGAATGCCGCGTCACACACTGAACGTGAGAGGCCTACCTTAAATCAACTGTCCAGTTGGGTTTCTCTACGCGCCTGAGGCGGATCGAATCGCGCGCACACCGGCTGCGGCTCCATCGGGGTGACCATAGACAGCCGAACCGGCGACGACAACCGAGGCCCCAGCATTCACTATTTCCTCGACGTTCGAGACCCCCACACCGCCGTCGACCTCCAGTTCAGCATCCGATCCCACCTCGTCAAGCATGGCTCGAGCACGACCCAGCTTAGCCGTACTTGCCTCAATATAGGACTGACCGCCAAACCCAGGATTGACTGACATTACCAGCAGGAGATCCAGATAGGGCAGCACATCTCGAATCGTCTCCAGAGAAGTACCCGGGTTGAGCGCGACCCCTGCCTTGGCGCCAAGCTCGTGAATCTTCTGGATCGTCCGGTGTAGGTGCGTACATGCCTCTTGGTGCACTGTAACTATGTCGGCCCCAGCCTTCACAAACGCTTCTACATAATGATCAGGGTTCTTGATCATGAGGTGCACGTCCAACGGCAAGTTTGTCGACCGGCGCGCAGCGTCCACAATTAGCGGGCCAATAGTAATGTTTGGGACGAAGTGCCCATCCATTACGTCGACATGCACCCACTCAGCACCGCCTTCTTCGATAACTCCGATCTCATCGGAAAGTCGAGCGAAATCAGCAGACAGAATTGAAGGAGCGATTTTCATGGTAGTAAAGGTATGTGCGATTCAGGAGTGAGCGTGTAGACGCCATCGGGAGATGCTATCACAGCAGCTTCGGCCATGCCCAAGAAGAGTCCAGTGTCGACGATACCCGCTCGATGAAGAAGTTCTCCTTCAAGTGCCACCGCATCCTCCAA
>DLTN01000090.1 GCA_002500925.1 Gemmatimonadales bacterium UBA7835
AGGGAGTTTTCGGATCGAGCTGTGCCCCGAGATGTAATAGAGGATTGTTTGCTCGCGGCGGGTACGGCCCCTAATGGAGCGAATCGTCAGCCATGGCGTTTTGTGGTGGTGGGGGATCCAGAGACTAAGGCTAAGATCCGAAGCGAGGCCGAAGTGGAGGAGCTCGCTTTCTACAGGGGTGGTAAGGCGCCGGAAGAATGGTTAGAGGCCCTGGAGCATTTAGGTACGGATGAGCACAAGCCGTTCCTCGAAGAGGCTCCATGGTTGATTGCCATTTTCGCCGAAAGTTACGAGTTGATGGAGGACGGTTCGAAGACCAAGAACTACTACGTAAACGAATCTGTCGGCATCGCCACTGGTATGCTCATTACTGCCTTACACCATGCGGGACTCGTGACGCTTACGCACACCCCTTCTCCGATGAATTTCCTCAATGGGTTATTGGGACGCTCGGATAATGAACGTCCATTTCTGATTCTGGTTGTGGGTTATCCGGACGAGGACGCTACCGTACCTGATATCACGAAGAAGCCGATCGAGGACATCGCGGTCTTTATTGAGTAGTTCTTCGACCTAAAACGATAATGTTGACCGTATACGAAAAACCGACCTGAACGACCTGCAAGAAGCTCGTGCAGCTTCTCAAAGAAGAGGGCTTGGATTTCGAACGTGTGAACTACTTTGTCGACCCGCTCGATGAGATCACATTGCGCGAAATACTGAGTAAGGCAGGGTTGTCACCTCGAGATGTGCTCCGCACGCGTGACCGCGTGTACAGTGAGCTGAACTTTGACTCTGACGATGTCAGCGATGACGTACTCTTGGCCGCCTTGGTAGAGCATCCGAGCCTGCTTCAGCGACCGATTATTGTTAGGGGCGACTCTGCCGTGCTTGGTAGGCCGATCGAGAACGTAAGAGCACTGTTCTAAATTTCAGGTGGTCGTTCGCATGAGAGCTGCATGGGTCCGCGGACCTTAGCCGGTCACTTCGTCAAACGCGTCCCGTATCCGGCCTAAGCCCTCGAGTAGCTCATCCTCTGGGTTTCCGAAGCCGAGCCTGATGAAGTGGTCCATCCCGAAGTGGTCACCAGGTACGACGAGAAGCGACTTGTCCACGCGAAGCCTTTCTGCGAATTCGCTAGAGTTGACTGGTGCATCGTAGTGAGTGTAGCAGATCGCCCCTGCATCCGGTCGACGGTAGCGGAAGCGTCCTCCTTGGGCTGACATCCAGTCTTCGAGGACGCCCAGATTCTTGCGGACGATGCTGCGGGTCCTCTCGCCGATACGCTCCCTGGTCCCGGGTTCGAGAGCGACACATGCAAGCTGATCTGAGAGAGACGCCGGAGCGATCGTTGTGTAGTCAGTCCGACCCCACAATTCCTCCATCAGATTTTCAGGGCCCATAATCCACCCAAGCCGAAGCCCAGGAAGACCATAGGCTTTGGATAGCGAGTTGGTGATCAGCACGCGGTCGTGGCTTCCCCAGAACGATGGAGTGCGCTCATCACCACTTTCGGCTCCGGCGTACACCTCATCTGCGAGGATCCAGGCCCCGTATCGGTCAGTCATATCTGCGATGGCATCCATCGATGCCTGGGTCAACGATGCGCCGGTGGGGTTGTTCGGGTTGGTGATTAAAACGAAGGAGGATCCGTCGGCGAGACTTGCTTCCAGTGCGTCGAGATCCGGTTGCCATCCTTCTTCTTCCCGGAGATTCACCCCAGTCAGGCGGCTGTCGAATGATTCGAGCAGACCGGGGACTTGGCCGTATGTAGGCAGAATAATGGTGGCCTTGGCGTCCCCCTCGAATAAATGCCAGAAGCAAGTGAAGTTCGCTTCAGCCCCACCCGTGGTTACGAGCACGGATCTGTCACTCGCTCCATCGTACTGCTCTGCTATGAGCTCCCGCAGCTCGTCCGAACCATTTGACTGCCCGTATCCGAGTAGGGTCGAACCTACATCAATGTCTTTGCCTGAGATCTCTATGAGCTCTTTGGTGGTTAGCGGATGCACTCCGCTCTCCGAAAGATTGATCTCTACCCGGTGCTCATAGGTGGATTGCCACCGTTCCATACGGAAGGGTGAATAGCGCACGATTGACTCCTGATCTTTGGCGAACTTGAAGGGGAATTGGCCCTAGTGGGCAACGGATCGTAGGTGGTCGTAAGGTCCAAGTAAATGATCGCGACAACCACAGACTACTCCCAACCGTTTTGCTCACGAGCTGCGTATGATCAAGTCGATCTTGCTTGACGATGCGGGCAGAGTAGTTCTTAGCGACCTTATACGAGTTAGTTGTGTCGTTCTTTTCTAACGAAGTCATTCCATGCGTAAGGTCCTCCTAGTCATCCTAGACGGCTGGGGTCACTCCGATTTCGAAGGCGAGCCGACTCAAGGCAATGCGGTAGAGCTCGCGAGTGTGCCAAGTTTTCGGCATCTGTACGAGACGTGTCCCCGCACGCGTCTTGCATGTTCTGGCGCGGATGTGGGGCTGCCGAATGGCCAAATGGGCAACTCTGAGGTCGGGCATCTCAACCTAGGTGCCGGCCGAGTGGTACATCAGGACATAGCGCGAATCGATCAAGCGATCGCAGAAAACGAATTTGCTTCGGCCCTGGACTTGAGCAAGCTCGTGCAGCAGGTGAGAGAAGCAGGATCGAAGATTCATGTGGTTGGTTTGGTCTCCGACGGCGGGGTACACAGCCATCTTCGCCATTTCTTAGCTCTATTTGACCTTCTTCCAAAAGATGTCCCGATCCGAGTCCACTGCGTCACCGATGGTCGGGATACATCTCCAACGGGGGGAGCCGATTACTTAGCCGAGATAGAGACTGCTTGCGCGGTAAGCGAGCACTGGTCGATAGCATCTGTGTGCGGACGTTACTGGGTCATGGATCGAGACCGACGATGGGACAGGACACGGAGGGGGTATGACTTGATCGTTTCGGGTCAAGCGGAGGCCTGGGAGGATGACCTAGGCTTCATGAAGCAGGGGTACTCGTCAGGAGTCACTGACGAGTTTGTCCTCCCAACTGGGATACGTGGTGTCGGAGAAGAGGGTGTGTCGCCTGACGACGTCGTCATCCTAATGAACTTTCGAGCAGACAGGATGCGTCAATTGGTGGCAGCGCTATCGCGTGATGACTTCGATGAATTTAAGCGCTCAAGGGAAGGCGCCGGCACGATCGTTTCTATGACCGAATATGAAGAAGGGCTGCCAGTAACAGTTGCCTTTCCGACGGATAACGTCCACAAGGGCCTGTCCGAACACTTGTCGTCACTTGGCAAACGTCAGCTGAAGGTGGCTGAGACTGAGAAGTATGCTCATGTGACGTACTTCTTTAATGGAGGAGAAGAGGCTCCGTTCATGGGGGAGGATCGTTCTCTGGTTCCGTCTCCACGGGTGGCGACCTACGATCTGCATCCGGAAATGAGTGCCCGTGGTGTGACGCGGTCGGTTATAGCGGGTCTGAAGGACAATTACGACTTCATTCTCGTAAACTATGCTAACCCTGATATGGTGGGTCATACCGGCGTGCTTCCTGCGGCGATAAAGGCAGTCGAGACGGTAGATGAGTGCTTGGCAGAGATTCTGGCGGTAGTTGATGAGCATCCGGAGTGGGTTGTCCTTGTGACCGCGGATCACGGGAACTGCGAAGTGATGATCGATTCGTCCGGAAGGGTACAGACTGCACACACGACGACTCCCGTTGACTTGATGTTTTATGACCCACTGGGTGGTGACGCGTCGCTTGCTCACGAAGGAAGGCTTGGAGATGTCGCACCGACTGTGCTGGGTCAGATGGAGATAGACCAGCCACCGGAGATGACGGGTCGTGATCTGGTTACCAGGCCGGATATTCTGGAGACTGACTGATGGACCGTAATCAGCTTCTCGAACAGGCCCTCGCCCTAGGAGAGGAGGGCGACTGGCTGGGAGCCGCCGAGCTTCTTCGGGACCACCTTGAAGACTTCGCACAGGACGCTGGAGTCCTGTGCTGGCTTGGCGTTGCCGAACAAGAACTGGGCATGGGGGGCGTTGCGTACGAGCGTTTCAAGCATGCGCTCTCGCTGGGGTCTGATGACCCGTACGTATTGGCTACAGCTGGAAATGGGATCGCTTATTTCGATGACCCAGAAGCCGAAAACACACTAAGAACAGCGGCACTTATAGCTCCTGATCTTCCTGTGACACGACTCATGTACGGGACGTATCTGGCGCGCGAAGGTTTCACAGACCAGGCTATTGAGGAGTTAACTGCCGCGAGAGAGTTGGACCCTGACGATCCGCAGATTGCGTACGAACTGGGTGTGGCGTGGGCGCTCGCAGGTGATCACGATCAGGCTACGGACGCGCTTGCCGACGCGGTGCGACTTGATCCCGAAGATGGCTGGACCCGTATTGTGTTTGGACTCGAGCTGCTTGAGGCGGATCGCTTTGAGGAAGGAGCGGGGGAGCTGATATCGGGAGCCCGCATTCGAGAGGATGACGTGGACGCACAGCTGGCTGCAGCACTCGCTGCTGCAGCGATGGGTCGAGATGAGATCGCATATGAAATGCTCGAACGTGCTCGGCTCAGGGCCGCTGAGCCTGACCTAGCTGCTGTGACGACAGTAGAAGACCAACTAGAGGCTGGGCACGAGTCTTCACGCAGCATGCTGGAAGACGATCTTTCTCCTGAAATACTGCGTTCACGGTTGCGAGAGCGACCCTGAGACTAGGAACGGACTTACCGTGACACAGCTTTCGATCGATTTCGATCGCTATCAACTCGACAACGGCCTCAAGGTCGTAATCGCCCCAGATAGAACGGTTCCAGTAGTGGCGACCAACCTCTGGTATGGGGTTGGCTCGCGAAACGAACCGGAGGGGAAGACAGGTTTCGCACACCTTTTTGAGCACATGATGTTCCAAGGATCAGCAAATGTGCCAAAGAACAGGCACTTCGAGTTAATAGAACGAGTCGGTGGCACTTTGAATGCAACGACTTGGTTTGATAGGACGAATTACTTCGAAACAGTGCCATCGCACGAACTAGATTTATGTCTCTGGCTTGAATCGGATCGGATGGGTTGGATGCTTCCTGCCATGGACCAGGCTAAGCTGGATAACCAGCGTGATGTTGTGATGAATGAGAAGCGCCAGCACTACGACAACCAGCCTTACGGAGACTGGAGTGAGCGGCTGCAGCGTCTCGTCTTCCCCAAAGACCATCCATATCACCACACCGTCATCGGATCGATGGAGGACATTGAAGCCGCCACCCTAGATGATGTCGCCTCTTTCTTCGAGACGTTTTACATCCCGAATAATGCTGTACTAACGGTGGTGGGCGATGTCGATATAGAGAGGGCGCTTGGCTCCATCGAACATTATTTCGGTGATATCCCAGCGGGTCCGAAACCACCATCGCTCCCCGGTCGGACAGAACTAGAGCACGTGATTGGCGGTACAGTGCGCGATTTGGTTGTTGCCGATGTCCCTCTCCCTCGGGTCATCATGGCTTCTAGGATTCCACCATACTCTTCCGATGGCTTTGCGACGGCGGAGGTCGTTCGAGCTGTTTTGGGAATGGGACGTGCCTCGCGGCTCTACCGGCACCTTGTGAGAGAGCAACAGATTGCCAAGAGCGTTGTGACCTATGCGTATCCACTCCTGACTGGTGCGTCGATGCTTCTTATGTGGGGGACTGGGTACCCGGGGACTGATCCAGCCCTACTTGAGCAGGCGATGGCGCGTGAACTCGAAGCCTTGATCGACACCCGACAAGACGAAATTAGTCGCGCTATATCGTTGATTGAGACAGATCTGGTGCGTACGCTCGAGCGCGTAGCGGAGCGGGCAGACCTTCTTTCGATGTTCGACCTGTATTTCGGTGACCCGGGGCGATTGAATCAAGAGTTGGATCGACTCCGGTCAGTAACACTTGATGATGTCCGTGCTTTTGTCACCAACCAGCTCGGGCCGGACAACCGTGCAGTTCTTACCTACGTACCTGAAGGCAGCAGATGAGCGCGCTCGATAGGTCTTTGCGACCAACTAGTGGCGAGTTACGGGATTTTTCGTTCCCTCAAGTAAATAGGGTACGCCTTCCTAACGGACTTGATGTGCGCGTGGCTCAGTTGAGTCGGCTCCCGATAGTGAACGTAAGCCTGTTCATACGTGCTAGTGAGGGTGCGCTTGGAGAAGAGCACGCCGGATTAGCTGTGCTCACAGCAGATGCGTTAGAGGGTGGGACGACGAGGCGCAGTGGCTCAGAGTTGGCGGAGTCACTCGAAGGTATTGGGGCTCGTTTGTCGGCCAGCGCCGGATGGGAGGGTACGAACGTTGGAATTTCATGTATGGCAGATCGACTACCCGAGGCGTTTGCTATTATGGCGGAGGCCGTTAGAGAACCAGCATTTCCGGAAGAAGAGGTGCGGCGCTCTCTAGATCAGCAACTTGCGACAATCCGTCAGAGAGAGATGGATCCGGGGGCTTTGGCCACGGAATACGCGAGGCGTTCTTATTTCTCCGCTGATGTTCCTTACGCTAGAGCAGTGGACGGGTCCGTTGAATCGATCAGCGCGATATCTCGTGATACAGTGCGCGGATATGCAGATGCCAACTATCGGCCGGATGGTGGCGGGTTAGTAGTGGTTGGGGATGTTGGGTTCGACGAGGTTGCCGACATGGTCAGGACTCATTTCGGTGACTGGGAGGGGACTCCGGAGCAGATTGCGGACTTTACGGTTCAGCCAGCCTCGCTGAAGCGCCGTGTAGTACTCGTCCACCGGGCGGGTGCGGTTCAGAGCGAAGTCAGGATCGGACATGTGGGCGCAGCTCGCTCGACACCCGATTACTACGCGCTTTCGATGGCCAACATGGTGCTCGGTGGGATGTTTACGAGCAGGTTGAACCTCAATCTTCGAGAAAGAAACGGGTTCACTTACGGTGTCCGGTCTCGATTTACATTTCGGTCCCGACCGGGTCCTTTCCAAATCTCTACGTCTGTTGGAAACGACGTGACCGACGCAGCCATCCGGGAAGCTATGATTGAGTTGATAGGTATGGCTGATAAGGGACCTACGCCAGACGAAGTCGCCGCGGCTAGGGATTATGCCGCAGGCGTATTTGGGCTTCAGCTTGAGACATCAGGACAGGTGGCAACCCGAATAAACCAACTCCTGATCTATGGGCTAGATGAGGATCATTACGATAGGTATCGGGATGACGTTAGGGCTGTGAATTCAGAGGCGGCGGCCAGCGCAGCAGCAGAGCACATGAGACCCAGCCAAGCTCAGATCGTGGTTGTGGGTGATGCCGATGCCGTGGCGAAGCCGCTGGAAGAGCTGGACCTGGCCAGTGTAGAGATTGTTGCCGTCGATTGATCGGTCTCTATCTCTCCCATGGTGGAATCAGCTAAGCGCGAGCCCTGATGCTCGCGACCACCGTGACTGGAAGTGTCTGCAGCGGTTTGACGAAGTCACGTTAAGCTGTATTCAGTAGTCAGTACGTTCAGTGTTAATCGCCTCGTGAAGAACTGTCCTACTTTCGCCCTCTGGCAGTGTCACAATAATAGGACGACTGGTATTTAAAGCCCAGCGCTACTGGGTATTCGTGGCTTGGCACGCAGTATGCACTGTAAGTGGCCTGTATCGGGAGGGCGCGCGATAGGAAAGCGGACTGCCACCGCGAGGAGGTGGAGATTGGTTATGGGACGACAGAAGAGAGAAACCGATTTGCAGATCTTACCGAGTGAGGCTCGGGAGCATCGGCGAATGCTCGGTGAGATGACTGACTCGGAGGTGGTCCAAGCTTCTCTCGATGGTGACGCTCGTGCCTTCGGAGAACTCGTCCGCCGGTATGACAAAAGACTACTCAACTTCGTCTATCGAACGATCGGGGATCGAGATCGCGGTCAGGACTTAGTTCAGGAGACCTTTGTTCGGGTCTATAGGCACCTTCATCGCTTCGATCAGACTAAGAAGTTCTCAACCTGGATCTACACAATCGCTAGCAACCTCGCGAAGAACGAGCTTCGGAATCGGTCTCGCAATCCTCTCGTGCTGTTCCAGACACTCAAGAAGAACTGGGATGCCGACAACCGACCACTCGAATGGGAGGACACTCAGTACAAACCAGACGATCTGTTCAGAAAGAGGCACCTACGTGCCAAGGTTGAACAGGCTGTTAAGCAGCTACCCGAGCATCACCGCGTCGTTTTCGTTCTTCGAGAGATGGAAGGAAAAACCTACGAGGAGATAGCGGACATCACTGGCTGTAATCTGGGTACCGTAAAGAGTCGGCTGAACCGAGCCCGGAACAACTTCGCGCACATCATTGCGCCGATGATTGAATGACCCGAGTAGTTTTCGGTAGCGAGGTACGTCAAGGCTGAGGGGAAAGCACCGATTCCCTGAAAAATTCATAGGGACTCGTGCGGAACTGGGGAACCCGGCGACAGCGCGTCAGTATCATCTGAGCGTGGTTCCCAGGCCGATAGAGTCTGGGCCTAGATCGGCGAGCTGTCGCGAATGAATTGTACCGACGTCGTAGAGTGTTTCACCGACTACCTCGATGGCGCATCAGCGCCAAGCGAGGAGATAGCGATAGAAGAGCATTTGCAGCAGTGCCCTGAATGTTCACGATACAGGGACGTACTCGTTCACGGTGCTGAGCTGCTCCGGGATCTGCCGGAACCCGAACTGAAAGATGACTTTACGCCGAGGCTTGAGCATCGGCTCTTTCACGTAGATGACGACCGGGCCATTGCGGCCCATTCCGGTTCCCGTACTCAGGCGATGACTGTTGTAGGGATTGCGCTGCTGCTGACAGGGGTCGCGTGGTCACCGACTCTGTTTTTGCGCGTACCTGCGGTCGAACTCCCAGTCGTTGTCGTGGACGAGCCTCCTCTTCACGGACCAGGGTACCCGTCTTATACGATGCCGATCGATGTTCTAGATTCAAATCCGTCGGACCAGGTAGCCCGTCTTGAAGAAAATCTATGGGTGAATCAACTGATCTACGATTATTCACCTCTCTCAGATCGGTATGAGCGGCGTCCGCGGGTACGTCGTGTCGGTCAGTTTGACCGCTGAACGCATCAGACGCAGTTCCCGCTCTAGGCAAATCACGAGGGGGCGTATTTTACCTCCATGGTGCCGATCATTTCCGTAAGGAAGAAGCCGTTCGGTCATTGATCAAAGCTCATGTGGAAGAAGCGACGCGCGATTTCAATCTGGACCTTCTAAGAGGGAGTGAGGTCAACACAGAGACGTTAGCTTCGGTAATTGCGACGCCGCCTATGATGGCTGAATGGCGAGTCGTGGTGCTTCGCGAGGTAGAGGGTCTCGCGTCCTCTAAGCACGCCCGAGATGAGTTAGTTCGGATAGCGCAGGATCCTCCTCCGGGGCTCGCATTGATCATGAGTTGCACAGTCCCGGTGGGATCGAAGGCCAAGTTCTATGCTTCTTTAGCCAAGGTCTCGCAGTCTACTGAATTCAAAGCGATCACTGACGCTGATGTCCCTGGTTGGATCATGGACCGGGCGGAGGCTGAGCATCAAGTCGAGTTTAGTGCCGATGCGGCCCGGGCACTTGGTGTTGCGATTGGCAACAACTTGGGTGTCCTCTCCCAAGAACTCACGAAACTCGCTGATTTTGTGGGTGACCGACGTACAGTTCAGGTTGAGGACGTAGAGGCTGCAGGAACAACGCTCCCTTCTCAGGATCGCTGGAGGTGGTTCGATCTTGTGGGAGAGAGAAAATTCGAGGAGGCTGCCAGGACTCTGCCAATTTTACTGCAGCAGGGGGAGAATGGCGTTGGTCTCGTAATTGGATTGGCGACTCACCTGCTGCGCTTAGGAATCGTGGCGGAGGAAGGACCCGGAGGGCTTGAGCATGCATTGCCGAGGCATCAGCAGTGGCTGGCCAGCAGGATTGCCAGTCAGGCATTGGAGTGGACGCAAGACGAAATCGACGAGGCGCTTGGGTCTCTCCTAGACGTAGATCGTCTCCTAAAGGCAAGTCCGCACACGGATGAGCATTTTCTAGAAGCGTGGATCCTCGGCATTCGGGTGCGAGCGGAGGTAGAATGAAAATCAGACCAGGTGTGACACAACGGACGAGTGGTGACCGGCCGATCCTGATCACACTTCTCATTGCGGTCGTGGTATTGTTGGCAAATCCTGAGCTTGTTTCGGCTCAATCCCCACTTGAGCAGGTGGAGCGTCTCACTCGGTTGGGAAGTACGGAGGAGGCTCGAGCGATACTACTTGAGTGGTGGGAAAACGACCGTATCGAGGCATCGCGTAGGGAGAGACAACGAGGCCTGTGGCTTCGGGGGAGACTGACTGTCGATCCTAGGCAAGCCGAACTCGACTTCCAGCGGCTAGCCCTGCTATACCCGAGTGGGCAGTTCGCTCCTGACGCCGTGCTCAGGCTGGCCCAGGCTGCATGGGCTATGGGGGATGAAGATGCTGCACGCAGGCATCTGGACACCTTGGAGCGGGACTACCCTCGATCGGAGGCGTTTGAGCGAGCAAGGGAGTGGATCGCGGATGCGGGGCCACTTCCTCCGCGGGGTGACATCCCTACAACTTCCGATGGTGGGGTTCCAGAAGAGTTAGGGTCGCCAGAGGTTCAGGTCGCTCAGGAGTCGACGGTTGGGGACCCGGAAGCGGATGAGTTGAACGCTGTGGACGACGCTAGTGAGTCTGTCCATGTATCAGTGATGAATTATCAGGTCCAGCTAGGAGCTTTCGCGCACTACGATCGTGCGGTCGCTCTGTATGAAGAGGTTAGCGCGAGAGGGATAGATGTCCGCATTGTGACTGTCGATGGGAGTCAATTCACCCACGTACGTGCTGGTCGCTTTTCTGTTCGGTCAGAAGCGGTCCAGTTGCTCGAAGCATTAGCCGAGCAGGGGATAAGGGCAGCGTTGGTTAGAGACGATAGGGAAGAGAGACCAGCTGGAAGCTAGGCGTGGTCAGCCCGCTGGCATCCCTGAGTTCCACATATCAACGACTATCTTCCAAGACCCATCTGACTGCTTTTTCCATGTATGAAAGTCGCGCACAACATCTCGTCCTGGCTCCTCCCCTTCACGCTCAATCGTGATGTTACCAATAGCGAAGGTCCATCCTATATCACCGGACGCGGCAACCTCTGTCCGGATGAGTTCAAAGTCGAGAGAAACACCTGGCGTGACAATAAAGCCGAATTGGTAGTCCTGAACTCCTTCAAGGCCCTCGTCTACGATTTCTGCATTCGGTGGAATCATGATGGCCGTTTCGTCGTACATACTGACGACCGCTTCAGCGTTCTTGCTAGAGGCAGCTGCTTGATACGCCAAAGCCGCTGATCGTAAAGCCTCGATTTCTGTTTGCGCCCCTGTATTCCCGGTTGTGTCGGCTAAATC
>DLTN01000066.1:0-23543 GCA_002500925.1 Gemmatimonadales bacterium UBA7835
GGCTCGACATACATTTCGGGTACGAATTACCCGATCTATCCAAACGAAATGCCCCAGTCTGCTGTCCAGATGCAGATCGACCGGAGCGGTCGGGTCGCCGTCTTCAGTGGAGCAAGCGAAATCGGACAAGGGTGTGACTCGGTCGTTGCCTATATCGCCGCAGAAGAGCTGGGTGTGCCTCTTGAGTGGGTGCGAGTCCTGAGAGGTGACACTGACTTTACCCCAGTTGATCTTGGAGCCTATTCCAGCCGCGTCACATTTATGCTCGGAAATGCTGCTATCGACGCTGCCACTAGGCTTCGAACAATGGTGCAGGGGTCGGTCTCAAAGTCTTGGGGGGTGAAGTCGTCGGAGGTGCTTCTGTCGGGTGGATTAGCTTTGTGGGCGCAGGACACCTCGAAACACATCCCCATAGCTGAGGCATTTAACCTCGCAGAAGCTGAGCATGGTACCCTGGGTGCAACAGGCTGGTATAACACACCGAAGGATGTACACGGTGAATACCGCGGTGGTACGATCGGCGCGTCCCCGGCGTATTCATTCACCGCCCACGTAGCTGAGGTCGACGTAGACATAGAAACGGGTGTGGTCGAAGTGAGGAAAATCTGGATCGCGCATGACTGTGGCCGCGCACTGAACCCCGTCCTTGTAGAGGGCCAGATGGAGGGATCCGCTTACATGGGAGCCGCCGAGGCCATCATGGAGGAGCAGATCTTCAAAGACGTCGACCACGGGCGTGCAGGTCTCCATAATGCGCCGTCACTCCTCGACTACCGAATTCCAACAAGCCTAGACACACCAGAACTCGAGTCACTCATCGTGGAGTCGATCGACCCTGAAGGTCCTTATGGAGCAAAGGAAGCAGGTGAGGGGCCCTTGCATCCGTCGATTCCTGCTATCGCTAACGCGATCTACGACGCTATCGGTGTGCGCGTGGACCGGCTTCCCTTCTCTCCACCCAATGTTTGGCGAGCAATTCAGCGTGCACGGGATGAGGGGAAGCTGAGTAAGCCAGGGATGCCCGGAGTAACGCCAAGAGACATCGCATCCGAACCAGCTCAGGAGGGCCAGTGATCCAGTATAGGGCAGCCCTGGGGCCAGTTGCAGTGATCGCACTATTCTTTATCGGGACACAGTGGTCCCCCTTTGAGCCGCACCCGGATCCAATCGATCCACCTAGCTCACCTACAGGAACCTCTTCCTGGAGTGACCATGACTGGGACGTCTTCTCCAGCGTGGTCGCAGGAGCCGGAGAAGCCAAGCTCGACAAGCTACCGATGGGAAGACTGATGGCGATAATCGGCACAAGCTTTGTCGGCACAGCTTACACCCCAAACACACTGGATATCCCAGGCCCCGAGCGGCTTGTCATCAACTTTCGAGGCTTAGACTGCGTGACATTCGTAGAGAATGTCCATGCGCTTGCTTTGGCCATAAAAAGCGGGGCAGCAGAGCGGCTCGACAACCGAGCTGACGTCGAAACTGAGTATGAGCAAATCCTGAGAACACTTCGCTACCGAAATGGGGTGATCGATGGTTATCCGAGTCGGTTACACTACTTCAGCGACTGGATCGAAGAAAACGCTCGGAGACAGCTCGTGACCAATATTTCGAAGGACCTTGGAGGCATCATTGACTCCGAAGCCATTGACTTTATGTCATCTCATCCAGACGCGTACCGACAGCTAGGGAGCCTCGAGACTCTCAAAGACATCCAAAAAATAGAGCGCAGGATCAGTGAACGGAATCGACACTTCGTCCCCCAAGACCTAATCGCCGATATAGCGGAACACATTCAAGACGGCGACATCATTGCTGCCACTAGTTCAGTCGGAGGGCTCGACGTAGCCCACACCGGACTAGCCTTGTGGCTTGATGACAAACTGCACCTCCTGCACGCACCGCTCGCAGGAGAGTCTGTTCAGATTAGCCAGCTAACGCTTGCGGAGCGCATAACGTCAATCCCGGGGCAGGACGGTATCATCGTCGCCCGGGCCCATGAACTAGGCGAACCAGGTCTGCGCAACGCTGCTCTCGCTACAGAGCACTGACATGCTGCGACTCCCCCCTTTCCGCTATCACCGACCAACCAATGTCTCCGAGGCACTCGCTCTAATGAGCGAGCACGGAGACGAGGCGATGTATGTCGCAGGCGGAACGGATCTGGTGCCCAACATGAAACACCGGCTCTTCGAGCCGCATCACCTGATCGCTCTCAAGAGCATCGAAGAACTACGAGGCATCCAAGAGATCGAAGGACGTGACGCGGATGATGCGATCCTCAGGATTGGTGCCGGAGAGACGCTGACAGCTGTTGCCACCAATAAAAAGATTCAGGAGTTCTTCCCAGCTCTAGCTCAAGCGGCAGCTCATGTGGCAGGACCACAGTTGAGAAACTCGGGCACAATCGGTGGCAACATCTGCCTCGATACGCGCTGTACGTACTACAATCAGACACATTTCTGGCGTGAGGCACTCGGATTCTGCCTGAAAAAGGACGGTGACGTATGTCACGTTACACGAACTGGTAAGAAGTGCGTCGCGGCGCATTCAGCTGACACACCACCCGTTCTCATAACTCTCGACGCGACAGCTATGTTCGTCGGCCCAGAAGGATCGAGGGAGCTTCCAGTAGAGGACCTGTTCGTGGCGGATGGGATCAGAAACACGCGTCGAATGAGAGAGGAGATTCTCACTGAAATCCGGATCCCTCTGGCGTCCGCCACTCGTCGCCAAGCATACGTAAAGCTTCGGCAGAGGAAGTCGATCGACTTTCCACTCCTAACAGTGGCCGTAGCTGCAGACCTAGATGCAAAGGATACCATTACAGGGATCACGGGAGTAGTGACGGGACTAGGCTCACGCCCTAAGACGCTGACGAAATGGAGTGAGGTCGCGGAAGGACGCGTACTAAACGAGGAACTCATCGAAGAACTTGCGGAGCGTGCACACCGTCAATGCCACCCGCTAGAGAACATGATAGTCGATCCCGATTGGCGGCGTGCGATGATTCCGGTTTTCGTCCAACGTGCACTTCAGCAAGTGGCTCAGGATTGACGCTTTCATTCTGGGCCGTGGCGTCGGTGATCGCCCTTGTGGTGCTTGGATTAGAATGGTTTTCCGGGGTGGTTATCAAGCTTGAACCGCAACCGATCGAAAAAACCGTTCCCGAGCTAGGGATCGCATACGAAGACCTGCGGATTGAATCAGGAGATCACGAACTCGCAGCTTGGCTAATAACGCCCACAGAGGTTCAGCCATTCGAGCCACTCGTGCTCCTAGCTCATGGGTGGGGCGCCAACTATTCCACTGTCCTTCCTCTGGCAGAGCAGCTAGCTGACCTAGGGCACGAAATCCTCCTGTTCGACGTTCGGGGGCATGGCCGGAACAGACCTCAACCACATGCGTCGATAAGGGTATTCCGCGATGACCTCATGGCCGCCTCTCGCTATGCGGCAAAGCGCTTTCCGGACCGCCAACTCGTCGTTATCGGACACTCTATGGGCGGCGCTGCGGGGGTGCTGGCAGCAGCAGAGGGCGCTCCTGTCGATGGGCTCGTTCTTATCGCCGCGCCATGTGACGTGGTCAGGGTTACAGCGGAGTATCTAGCCGATAAAGGGCTCCCCGGTCGCTTTATTGTTAACCTCGTGAGACCGTTCTGGTGGAGACGGGTCGGAGGCACATTCCGGTCACTTACGCCAACGCGACGCATCCGCGAACTGGACATACCTCTCTTACTGATACAACCCGAACACGATGGCCGAGTGGTCCGCGAGCACGCCGACTTACTGGCCAAGGCAGCCCAGACCGATTACCGGCTCATACCTGACCGAGAACATACAGATGTACTCGAAGATTCTCTCACACTGCGCTTCGTGCTTGAGTTCCTTGAGGACGTCTGACGCGAACCCGAGAGCTCCCCGTCATATAGCCCTTGATAAGGTGCAGGGCGTGGCGGAATGCGGAATCGAAAACTTGAGCGATGCTTCACGGCCTTGCAAATGGTGTCCAACGCCGGCATGAATACGCCTTCTATTGGTGGCCCTGAGGGGGATCAAGGATGACACTAAAGTCAGTGCTACACCGTGAATTCACGCCTTGGAACTGGAGCACGTATCTATTTATTCTCGGCGTAGTGCTCTTGAGCTGCTATCCGCTGCTAGCCGATTCAGTTAGAGACGCCTCCACAATCGTCGCCGTAATAATCCTAGGCCTCGTTGCTGTGATCCTAGTATCCATAGGCGGCCTTACAGTCGTGATTCGAGAAAGTGAGATGATTCTGCACCTTGGCCTCGTACCTCTGATCAGCAAAACCGTACCTTTTAAACAGATCAAATACCTGCGTATAACGAAATATCGACCCATCAAAGACTTCGGTGGATGGGGATTAAGGGGACTGGGAAAACAGCAGTTATGGAGTGCTCGGGGAACTGATGGCCTCGTGCTTAACCTCATTGAAGGATCCGAGTTGATAGTCGGCTCCGATGATCCGAACAAACTAAAGGAGCGTATCTGCGACCTATCGGGTATAAGTTCTCATGAATAACTCGCGCGACACTCCGAAGAACCCAGAGCAATCAACCGCAGTAGTATCAGAGTTGATGATGCCTCATCAGGTGAACAACCTCGGGCACGTGTTTGGTGGCGAGCTGCTTTCCATGGTAGATAGGGCAGCGGCTGTGAGCGCCATGCGTCATGCTAGCGGCCCCTGTGTCACGGTCTCGATAGACAGGGTCGACTTCGTAGAGCCCATTTATACCGGCGAATTGGTAACCTGCACGGCACGAGTGAATTTCGTCGGCCGCACATCCATGGAAATCGGTGTCCGGGTGGTGGCCGAGAATCTCATTACGGGGGAAAAAAGGCATACGAACACGTGCCTGCTAACCTTCGTAGCAATCGACTCAGACCACAGACCCTACCCGGTACCTCCGCTCGATACGTCTGAACCAGAAGATCAGAGACGCGCGCACGAGGGCAGGCGCCGCAGAGAGGTAAGGGAACAGTTGGATAGGGAGCTACAGGACTAGAGAACGGAGTCTTAGCGACGCTCAACCACCATGGCGAATCCCATGCCGCCAGCTGCGCAAACAGTAATCAGCCCGAACTGAACACCACGGCGCGCCATTTCGTTAAGGATCGTGATTGTTAAACGAGCTCCAGTCGCCCCGAACGGGTGACCAATGGCAATCGAGCCGCCCATAACATTAATCCTCTCTATGTCCGGATGGCCTACAGCCTCAGTGTGGCCTAGCTCAGACTCGGCAAAGCTTTTCGACGACAAGGCCTGAAGGTTCGAAAGCACCTGAGCAGCGAAAGCCTCGTGCATTTCCATTAGACCAATGTCCTTCATCGAGAGTCCGGCACGCTCAAGCGCGATCGGCACAGCATAAGCCGGACCCTGGAGAAGCTGTCCCGAAGGGTCGAGTCCGGCCCAGGCCCAACTCCGGACCCAACCGAGCGGCTCAATCCCCTCAGCGAGAGCTTTTTCTCCGTTCATGAGCACAACAGCCGATGCACCATCCGTTAGAGGCGAAGAATTTCCAGCCGTCACGGATCCGAATTTCCTATCGAAAACAGGTCGGAGCTTCGCAAGCTGCTCGGAAGAGGTGTCGATACGAATGCCGGCATCCCCACTCACAACAGTCTCATAGTCTGGGGGCACATAGACGGAGACGAGCTCCTTAGTAAGGCGCCCGTCCCTCGTTCCGGCTGCTGCTAGTCGATGTGACCTGAGAGCCCACCCATCTTGGTCCTCACGAGAGATCCCATTCTCCTTTGCCATCCGCTCAGCAGACTCTCCCATCGTTTCCCCTGTGCTCGGCTCAGCGATAGCGGGCGTAATAGGCACCAAGTCTCGTGGGCGTAATCCTCTAAAGGCTGCGATTTTCCGACTCAGTGTCTTGCCCTTTGCAGCCCTGACCAAGCTCCTCGAGAGTCTGTCGCTCGCAGTAATCGGGATTCGAGAGAGTGACTCTCCTCCACCTGCAATCACTACGTCGGCGTATCCCATTTCGATCATCTCCGCAGCGCCAGTGATTGCCTGATTGGCCGAGGCACAAGCTCTGGAAACGGACACTGCAGGTACACTCTTCGGCAGCACAGCCAATCCGACCTCCCTTGCTATGTTCGGAGCTTGGGTGTCGGAGACTACAGTACCGTACACGACGTGATTTACCCGGAATCCAGGAAGTCCGCTTCGGGCGAGAGCATCTCGCACGGCTTCTTTTCCAAGATCGACAGCAGATAGTTTAGCAAAAGCTGAGTTCGCACCGACAAACGGAGTGCGGCTACCAGCAATGATCGCTGCCTTCATATCCTCTCGCCGCCTTACCCCTCAACGCCCTCAGCCATCGAGTGGGCCCAGTCTGGAACAATATTTGGATCAATGTCGAAAACTACCGTACCGACAGTATAGACGATCACGCTGACCACTACGGCCCCAATGATGTTAAGGAAAATGCCAACCCTTGCCATCTCTCCCACCGTCAAGCGCCCACTGCCAAAAACGATGGCATTTGGCGGAGTCGCTACGGGCATCATGAACGCACACGAGGCAGACAAGGTTGCCGGAATCATGAGAATGAGCGGGTTCATCTCGGTCGCAACAGCCACAGCGGCCAGAATCGGTAGTATCATCTCGGTGGTGGCTAGATTGCTCGTAAGCTCAGTCAAGAACGTAATCCCGAGGCACACGAGGATGATCATCGCAAACGTAGGCAACGCCGCGAGCGCCACGAATTGCTCACCGATCAACTGAGCGAGACCAGTGCGCTGGAGTCCCTCAGCCAACGCAAAGCCGCCACCAAAAAGAAGGACGATATCCCACGGGAGCCTCGGGATGACATCAGGACCCATGATCCGATGAGAGCCCCGTGACCGATCGCGGGTAGGAATAAGAAATAGCAGTGACGCCATAGCAATCGCCACGGCCCCATCATCAACCATGCCCGGTGTCCCGAGCAGACTCGACCATCCCGGGATGGTAGCGAACCCAACATTGAGATCGACACGAAAGACCCACAGCAGTGCCGTGGTCGCAAACACGGCACCAATCCAGCGCTCCTCATACGATATGGGGCCGAGCTGGACCTTCTCCTCAACGATCACATCATGATCAACCGTCACATCAGCGGGAGTCCGATAAAAGACTTGGGTGAGACAAAACCAAGCCAATCCCATCATCAACACGCTGATAGGGAAGGCCATTATGAGCCACTGACCAAAAGCAATCGGGGGCGCCTCCGGAAACAAAATCTCAAAGATTCGCACGAAAGACAGGTTTGGCGGAGTCCCAACTAGGGTGCTCAACCCTCCGACCGAGCATCCGTAAGCAATCCCGAGCATAAGGGCCACGGTGAATGCATGGCTTCGTTCCACCCCAAACGAGTCTTCGATCTTCAATACGATCGCTAGTCCGATTGGGATCATCATGACTGCCGTAGCGGTGTTCGAAATCCACATGGAGAGAAAACCCGCAGCGACCATGAAGCCTAGAACGATTCGCGCCGGCCCTCCTCCTATGGCCTGGATGATGCTGAGCGCGATGCGCTTGTGCAGATTCCACTTCTGCATCGTGAGCGCGATCATGAAGCCGCCGATATACAACACGATGGTGCTGTTGAAGTAGATAGGAGCGGTCTCCCTTCCTCCCAATATCCCGAGAAAAGGGTAGAGGAAAAGTGGCAGCAGTGCAGTGGCGAAGAGAGGAATAGCACTGGTAACCCACCATATCGCCATCAACATCGCAACAGCTGCTAGGCGACTCGCCGGAGGGTTACTGACATCGACGGGAAAGGCCAGCAGAAGAAGGAAAACAACTAAGCCAAGCCAGAAACCGACCCGCTGGCCGGTAGAGCCTTCTTGGAGCACGGGGTGATGAGACATCAGTAGCTTTGTGAGCGCTAGTGGATTCGAAGCCGCACCAACCTCTAGGATGGAGCAGCCTGAGGCAAGCTAAAGTGCGGGCTGGCTCGCGATCGCGCCCCGCCCATACCTCGATTGCTAAGTTTTAGCCTAACCCTAGGAGGGTGCCTGCTTGGTTATCGATCTGCCCGACCTAGGGGGCAGTGAGCGGATCCGTTCGCGTGGTTGTGACGTCTTCTCTCTTTGCCAGTTTGAAGGGCATTAACTGGAGACAAAAGATTAACGGCCAAAAACCCGATCGAAATCTTTAGCCAGATCCACATCCAACTTCGTGATCCCACCTGCATCGTGAGTGTTCAGGTCAACTCGCACCGAGTTATAGACGTTGCACCACTCCGGGTGATGGTTCTTTCTCTCTGCACATAGCGCGGCGGCAGACATAAAACCGAACGCCTCGACAAAGTCAGCGAACCGGTACTCCTTGTGGAGTTTGCCATCCTTGACCTCCCATCCATCAAGTTCAGAAGTCGCTGCGTTCAAAGAATCGCCATCTAGAAGATCTCGTGTCATAGAAAGCCTAAGAGGGTAGGGCACGGGCGCTCTAATGAGCACTTTATCGAAAATCCCGCACTAGTTGGGAAGACTAACTCCAGCCACAGCCTTCGTTACAGCACGCTGAAGCGGACCGACGTCAGGATATTCAGTATTCTCGTCCACATCGAAGTTCTGTCTATTCGTAAGAAGAACAAGCGCTAACCCCTGATCGGGCACACCTAGCACGAAGGTCCCTGTGAATCCCGTGTGACCGAAGGAGCCCTGAGGCGCGTAGACGGGTAACTGCCATCCCAAGGCCTGCCTGTCACCTGTTGGGCCAAGAAAATTTGCTACGGTCTCAGGGGAGACGAGGCGATTTCCTTCGTACTCGCCGCGGCTAAGCATTAGGCCAAGGAGGACGTAAAGATCTCGAGCCGTAGAGAAGAGGCCGGCATGTCCAGCCACTCCACCGAACGCATGAAACGCGTTGCCGTCGTTCACCTCTCCATCTAGCCACCAATTCCGCCATTCAGACCAGGCATCAGCATCGCCTGCGATCTCGTAGCCAAATCGTAGGTCATGAATCATCCGGCGCTCGAATGGATTCCCACGTGATGTGCGTGCAAACACCACATCAGCCAATGGAGGGACGGCGACACGCTCTTCTGCGGATACCATCGACTTATCTCCGGCGACCTCCACCCTCCGGTACGCAGTCGACTCAAGTCCCAGTGGATCATAGAGTTCGCGCATCACAAATTCATCGAGCGGTTGAGATGCGACTTTCTCCGCAATCAGCCCTAGCAACATGAACCCCAGGTCGCTGTAATTCCTCTCTTTGCCGGCCGGCCACATCAGTGAGAGCGAGCGGATATACGCATACGCTTCATCCTTATCAGATGCGTGATAATAGGTCGGCACCCATTGCGGCAGTCCCGACCGGTGCGTGAGCAGGTCCCTAACCTTCACTAGCTCACGGCCATCTCCCACAAAGTCAGTCAGATACCGAGACACCGGCGCGTCAAGTAGGACCTCGCCCCGATCTGAAAGCACCATCATCGCTAGTGTGGTCGCCATCACCTTCGTAACTGACGCTAGATCAAACACAGTCGATGGAGTCATGGGAACCCCATCTGCGACCGAGGCCAGTCCGTAGGCAGCCTCGTGCAGAACCTGTCCGTCCTTTGCCACGAGAAGCACCGCACCTGGGATTAGCTTTTGATCGACCCAGCTGGCAACCAGAGAATCGGCTACTGACACGTCAGGGTCAGAGGTAGCGAGCGCACTCCGGTCGCACGCACCAATCGAAGCACACAGCAAGAACGCTGCGACTCTTAAATCCCAAGAAAGCAACCGTCGTGTGCTAGCGGGTCTTTGTCCACAGCACCACGACGCCGCAGTTACCGCCCTGGCTAGAACCAGACTGCGTCATGCCATACTCAACCGGAATTTCGGAGGGCCGGCGATATATCTCGACCGCATCAATTGTCTGGAGAGGCGCTATTACCTCAATAGGCAGGGATGAAGTCATCTGAACAGAGAGCCTTGTACCATCAAGATAGATGGTCGGCGTACAGAACTGGCCCGTTCCAGCCAGCCTAAGGGAAGCCCCCTGGAAGGCATTTATTCCTCCCTGTGGCTGCGTTAGCAGGACACCTGGAATGCCCCTGAAAAGATCTTCTGACGTTAGCGCGGGTGAGTCTTCGATCATCACCGGAGTAATGAACCGACCAAGCCCGCGCGTAACGCGTCGCACGAATCCGTTCTTAACCAACTGGTGCTGGAGCGCCGGTCGGTTAAGCGAGACCAAAAGACCGTCGATAGGCATCGGAGTCGCCGCGATACGAAACTCGACGTCCATCTCCCCATCTCCACCGAGCTCGAAAATGCCCGCAGCTGTCTCCTTGAAGCCGAAGGCAGAAGCAACAAGCATGAACGAACCTCCATCAGGAGCTCTTACCGAAAACCGGCCCTGACCGTTCGTAACTCCTGAGGTCACTGAGTCACCCGTCTCTGTCATCATAATGACAAGGCCCAAGGAAATGGGTTGTCCCGACTCCACTTCCATCAGCGTACCGTTGATCGTCTGCGCGTTTGCACCAACAGCCGTCAGGCCGAAACTCAAGCAAATCCCGGCAAGCAAGCGCATCCCGAACGCCCAGCCGCGTCCGTGCTTCATACCAAAAGCCTCCAGGCCCTGTGTTTCATTTGAGCCTCAAATATATCGACGTCTTCTGCCCGAGTGATACCACTTAAGATACCAAAGGGTCTCTCCGGCCACATCACCCTTCGACTTCCTTGTCACAATCGCGCCCTCAAACGAGGTGTCCAAGGTCAGCTTCCCCACGGGGCTAAGGGCACTTCCACCGGCTCGCTCAGATCAAACTCGACACGGAATCGCCGATCTTCCCCCTCACGTCTAAGCTGGTAAACGAAGATCTCTCCGGGTCTCACTTCCAGACTCCACACATTCAGAGCTGCCTCCGGCACCAGGCGTGCAGTAAGCTCATCCGCGAGAAACTCTTGGACGCTGGGGTCACCCTGCCCACGCGTGTCTCCGCCGTACTGAGAAATCTCGTCCTCTGTCCCGTCGGCGTGCCTGTGATCGTGCTTCAAGCGCAAACCAACCGACGTCGGTGTTACGACCCATGTGCGAGACCGGTCGTCACCCACATGGAACGGGATACGGATCTCAGCAAGATCACAAGACCGAACGTGCATGATAACTGGCACATTTTCGAATGCGGGATCAGGGGGAACACTCTCGGTCACTTGACCCTCAAAAGCGTGTCCGCACAGTTCTTCGAGTGAAGACCAAAATGTCAGCTGAGGATCACTGTCCGGGTCAGGAGGCCCCTCAACCACCTGCTCTTCATCGCCCCTGTAACCACTGCATCCCCACACCGTGAAGAGCAGGACGAGTAACAGGTAACGAACAAAGCTCGCACTCAAAAAGGTGGCGGGTCGGTTTTTAATCTTGCTTGTCATACCTCGACACTAGCAAAGCTTCATGCCCCACTCCAGACCCACGACTATATTCCTCATTCCTTCTTGGCCGGTCACGGGACCGCTGAAACAACTCTCACCCGGGGAAAAATGCCGATGGTCGGCCCAATCCTGTTCGCTACCCTGATGCAGGTTCCTGCACCTACTCAAGAAATCCTGACAGCCCCCAGCTACGATGAAAGCATTCCAACACTGGAAGAAGTGGTAGGTCACGGATTCCGCGAGGAAATCACTCATCCGGATGAGATCGTCACCTACTTCCGCGCGCTAGTGGATGCAGCTCCGGACCGCACGCGCCTGATTCAGTACGCCGAAAGCTGGGAGGGACGACCACTCCACGTATTAGTCATCGGGTCACCGGAACGCATCGCAAATCTGGAGGGGGTCAAAGCCGACCTAGCTCGCTTTTCAGCCGTTAAAGGTCTTTCAGATGACGAGGTCGAGGAGCTCATCGCTAAGCTCCCCGTCGTCACAGCATTAATGCATGGAATCCATGGGAATGAGATCACCCCCAACGGAGCGGCGATGGCTGAAGCATATCACCTCCTTGCAGCGGAAGGAGACGCGACTGTGGACATGATCCTCCGAGAGTCACTGGTACTTATTGACCCCACCGAAAACCCGGACGGTCGGGCCCGCTTCGTGCAACACACGACCATGTCGCGGGCTCGCTGGCCAAACCAAGAAACCTACTCGGCAGAGCACGACGAGCCTTGGCCTGGAGGACGCGGAAACCACTATCTCTTCGATTTGAACAGAGACCTCTTCATTCAAAGTCAGCCAGAGACAGCAGGAAAGGTCGACTTATTACTGGAGTTCAGGCCGAACATCGTCGCAGACCTGCATGAAATGGGTGGCAACTCGACGTATTTCTTTCCCCCCACCGCTCCTCCCGAAAACCCATGGTACGGGGAACGACAGATTGCGCTGATGGAAGTCTTTGGGCGCGCGAACGCAGCAGCCTTCGATGAACGTGGCTTTGCCTATTTCAACAGGGAAGTGTTTGACCTGTTCTATCCCGGCTACGTCGACATGTGGCCAATGAACCATGGCGCGCTTGGCATGACCTATGAGCAAGCATCGGCGCGTGCACTCGTGCTCGAGAAATCAGACGGTGACCTCATGACTTACGGCGATGGAGTCCTCCATCACTTCACCGCCGCAATCACCACTGCAGCAACAGCTGCCCGACACAGAGAAAGCATCCTGCGCGATTATTTCGAATATCGCCGTGAAGGTGTTGAAATGGGCCGGAGCGGTCCCGCCGAGCTGTTACTTCACTCTAAGCATGATCCGGCCATGGCTAAAAGGCTTGCGATGATGCTCGCCTCCAACGGGATCGATGTGCATTTCGCCACGGGAGACGTAAACACCTCAAGCGGACAGCTTCCCGGCTCGAGCACCTACATAGTGCCCTTAGACCAACCCGCTAGCCGGATGGCTCGTAACTTACTCGACCATCACGTCCCGATGAGCGAGGCGTTCGTGCAACGTCAAATAGAGCGAAGAGCCCGTCGTGAGCGTGATGAAATTTACGACATCACGGCCTGGAGCCAGTCGCTGTTATGGGACGTGGAGGTCATCGAATTAGATCGCAAAAGTGGTGCGGCTGGGGAGTTGCTCGATCCAGACTACGAGCCAGGACCAGCTCCACCCTTGCCCACAGCCAGCGTTGGATACTTGATCCCTTGGGGTACTGCCGCAGCCGCTACCGTGGCAGAAGCGATGCAAAGCGGTATTCGGGTCCGTGCATCTGGCCAACGGTTCACTTTGGGCGGCCGAGAATACGGACCAGGGACGGCTATAATTCGGGCAGCCGAAAACGGGGCGGACCTCGCCACTTCCTTAGGCGTTATCGCCGGCCGACACGGTGCCGAGCCTGTGCCCATAGATGATTCATATGTTACAGAAGGTGCATCTCTAGGGGCGAATAGCGTCCGGGCCCTCCGTTCCCCTAGAATCTTGCTGGCGTACGACCAACCAACTTCGAGTTACTCCACAGGATGGGCTCGATACATCCTTGAGCAGCGATACGGTCTTCAAGTAACAGCAGTCCGTGGACGCAGTCTAGGTCGGGCTAACTTGTCCGAATACGACGTAATCGTGCTACCGAGCGGAAACTATTCCGGAGTCATCGGATCAGGGCTTTTAGACCAACTCCAAAACTGGATGTCTGGAGGCGGCACGCTCATCACCATGGCAAACTCAACCTCTTGGGCTACCCGTGCCGGACTGCTTTCGACGAGCTCCGAGCGCAGGGGCGGAAGGGCCGCAGGAACCGATGCCCCGAGCGAAGGTACCCCGAGCCAGCCCATCGAGTACTTGGATGAAATCGTACCAGAAGATGAATCTCCCGTGAGTGTTCCGGGTGCGATACTTCGCGTTGTTCTCGATCTAAATCACTGGATGTCCTCAGGTACCGATGGTGAAATCGGGGTACTGGTCGAAGGATCACGGATCTTCAGTCCGCTTACTCTGGATAACGGCACAAACATTGGGCGATACGGTTCTCTCGATGATTTGGTCTTGGGTGGCATAGTGTGGGATGAAGCAAGACCACAGCTCGTCAACAAGGCATTCCTCATGCACGAGGGCCACGGCGCCGGGCAGATCATCGCCTTTGCAGAGGATCCTAACTACCGAGCGTATGCCGAGGCGACCCAACTGCTATTCATTAACGCCGTGCTGTTAGGTGCCGGGCGATAGTCATGGGAGGCATTCCGGGCCTGCAGCTCTGTGAGAACAAAACCTTAATGGGCCAAAGGTTTTGGCATCTGCAGGTGCGCTGACCATTGGAACAACGAGTCGACAGAAAGATGCGGGAGATTGCGGTCGCCCAATACGCCTGGCGCTATGAAGCGGAGTTCGCCGCCGGCTTTCTTCGGGACGCCAACATCGCACACCGGCTGCAGATTGACGATCCCGCGCTGGGTATTTCCATATCTTCGGCTGCTACTCTTTGGGTGCTCGCTGCGGACGAGAAACGTGCCCGTGAAATACTCGACATAAGCGAGGAGCATTCGCCTCGCCTATCTAGTCCCCAAAAGGCATATCACCCCGTGAGCACAAGCACACCGGCTAGGATTGATATCCATGATGGTGCGAATCGCACACCCACCACGCACAGCAAGATGACCTTTCGGGCGCGAGCCTTCGCAATAATCTGTGCTGTCGGCCTAGCCGGCATAGGTCAGATGTTACTTACGCACTGGTATCTACCTGGGCCTGGACCCGCACTTGCATTCTTAGTGGCCATGTTAGTAGTGATAGGTTTCACTGGAAAAGCTCCCAGAGCCCTGAAAAACTTTCTCTTGGCTGTCTCGGGAGGAATCCCATAGAGAGGCAACCTTGATCCAAACCAATCCGACCTCCCTCTTTTAACCCTTGTTTCCTTACCAACCGTCCACACTGAGCATTCGCACATGAAGGCTGTAACCTTCAACGTCACAATCCCGAGCTACGTGGTCGGAAAAACATTAGGAAAATTGACCGAGGCCGCCGTCTTCGGCGGGCTGAGCGGAGTCCGATTCGAAGAGCTCGCCGAACCTGAGCTCCCCGGAGACCGCTGGGTCAAGCTAGAGGTCATTCTCGCCGGCATCTGCGGGTCGGACATAGGGAACCTGACGCTCAAATCTAGTCCGGCGATGGAGCCATTTGGGTCATTCCCGGCGGTCCTCGGACATGAGATCTTGGCCCGAGTCGTAGAAACTGGTCCGGGAGTGACCAGAGTAGAAGTTGGGCAACGAGTAGCTGTAGACCCAGGCGTTTCCTGTGTGGTTCGTGGCCACCAAGGGTCGGAACAGTGCGTCTCATGCATAGAAGGACTGCCCTCCACCTGCACGCGAGCGGGAGACGAAGGAAAGACGATCATCGGGGCAGGGCCTATACAGCGGGGTATGACGATCGGGTATCACGCAAGTCTCCCTGGTGGGTGGGGGGAGCGTATGATCGCTCACGAGTCGCAACTCTTTCCCGTTAGCGACGCCATTAACGATCGATCAGCCTCACTGATAGAGCCGCTTGCCGTAGGCATGCATGCCGCGCTGCAGTCACGCCCTCTAGGTGAAGGGCCCGCGCTAGTCCTAGGAAGCGGACCCATCGCACTTGGTGTCATATGGGCCCTTCGAGCCACCGGCTATAACGGCGAACTTGTCGCTCAAGTGCGAAGGGAGCACGAGGCCGACTTGGCGCGTGCCCTCGGTGCATCCTCAGTGATCTCACCAGGAGACGAGGCCCGGGACGCGATGGTCGCGACTGGGGCGAATGCGTATATGCCCATCGTCGGGGACGAGGTCTATGCCGGAGGGGGCTTCCCGCTGATCTTCGACTGTGTGGGAAGCGGCCAAACGGTCAAGCAGGCACTTCGATACGCCACTGTGAGGGGCCGAATCGTTCTTCTTGGATGCGCTGCTGAAATCCCAAAGCTCGACCTGACACCTGTGTGGGCGAATGAGCTTCGGATTCAAGGCTATCAGTGCTACGGAGAGGAAGCGTGGCGCAACGGCACCGAACACACGTTCAAGATCACACACGACTTGCTTATAGAAACTGGCGCTCCCGTGGAGCGCTTGGTGACGCACATCTATCCGCTACGCCAATACCAAGAGGCGCTCTCGACCGCAGCTAACCGACGCAAGACTGGTTCTATCAAAGTCCTCTTGGACCCGCGGAGCTGAATCCCCCATCGTGCGGACAGCTACCCAATGAGTGATCGGCAGCGCGTTATAGTAGTCGGGGGGGGCGTGATCGGAGTCAGCACAGCATACGAACTCGCTCGGCGCGGCGCAGAAGTCGAGCTAGTGGAGCGACGAATGATCGGTGCCGGGGCATCAGGCGGAAACGCGGGGACCATCGCAGTGGGACACCCCCCTCTGAATAGACCGGGCCGCTTCACTCAGCTGCTGAGATGGATAACGGAATCCTCTAGCCCGTTGTATGTAAAGCCACGAGTTGATCCAAGTCTCTGGCGATGGCTTCTGGGCTTCTACCGGTACTGCACAACTGAACATGTGCAACATGCCATGAGCGTTATGGCCCCCCTAGGCCACGACGCACTCCAAAGCTTCGAACGCGTGCTCTCCGAGGAGCAGATCGAATGTGGATACAGGTCCGGGGGGTATCTTGAAGTCTGCGCAACGGAATCCGCGCTCGACTTCGCTCACCACGAAGCTGCGCTAATCTCGGAGTACGGGTACAAACCGGAACTCATCAACGGTGACGAGCTTCGACTAAGAGAGCCGGCACTGGGTCCTGACCGCATCGGTGCCGTGCACTATCACGAATCGGCGACACTCAGCCCTTCTGCTTTCCTCAGCGGCTTAACCAAAGCCAGCCGACGATACGGCGTGCGGTTCCATATTGGCACCGGAGTAGCTCAAGTAAATCACAAAGGCGAGAAGGTCACAGGTGTAACGCTAGACTCCGGCACAGTACTAAACTGCGACACGGTCGTCCTCGCGACCGGGACGTACAGTAAAAAACTCACCCGAGCCTTTGGTCTTCGTGTCCCCGTCCAGCCGGGCAAAGGTTACCATCGAGAGGTAGCGATCGGGTCAAACGGTGCCCCTAACCTACGCATAGCGTGCGTACTGGCGGAACACTCGGTCTTCTGCACTCCGATGAACACTTCCGTGCGATTTGCGGGCACAATGGAGTTCTCGGGAGAAAACGATGAAATACGACCTGAGCGCCTTAATCAACTCACAATAGCGGCTCGGGAAGCCTTCCCGCACATGGGGACCGCACAAGCCCACTCCGAGTGGTGTGGCTTGAGACCAATGTCCATAGACGGCCTTCCCATCATCGGCTTCATTCCAGGCATAGAAGGGCTGGTTCTAGCTACCGGACATGGAATGCTCGGACTCACACTCGGCCCCGTAACCGGAGATATCGTAGCGAATCAGGTCCTAGATGGATCAGACCCCCGAGCCGCCCACTTATCACCCGCAAGATTTTCTGGTCGGCAAAGGAACTAGAGAGGCTCAACTGCGGGCCGCTAGAGATCTAGCGGAATTACCTCCGGGTGCACTCTGCTGTTAGGTGAGACCCCTTCGACTTCCACGCCCTCCATTCTAAGCAGCGCAACCTTCCGCCTAAGACCGCCAGAAAATCCTGTGAGGCGGCCATTCGAGGCAATCACACGATGACACGGCACCACTATCAGGATTGGGTTAGCGCTGACGGCCTGACCGACAGCCCGAGCTTGATCGGGCTTTCCGACTGCCCGCGCGATTTCACCGTAAGTGGTTACGTGGCCGTGCTCGACCTTGAGCAATTCCCCATAAACTTCTCTCTGGAAGTCGGAACCCACACCCGAGAAATCCAGCGGCAGCTGAAAAGACGTGCGTTTCTTGGCGAAGTAAGCCTCCATTTGCTCCACAGCCTCTTGTAGCTGATCCGGTCGTTCTGTCCCCTGCTCCATGTGTCGACCTCGTGGCAGGGGCCCAAACTCAATCCTTCGGACACCTCGCGGGGAGGTCCATATCGTGACACCCCCGACCCGAGCATCGGTCAAGTGGGCCGAGTGAACCTCGACCAGTTTGCTCAATTGGGTCCCTCCTCAGCAACTCCAGCTTCTTTTTTGAGCGCCTCCTGCAGCGCATCAAAGCCGAGCAATGCACATTTTATGCGAACAGGAAACTTCGAAACCCCTTGTAGTGCTCTGAGATCGCCAAGCGACTTCTCTCTCACCGCTGATTCGTCGCCGTGCATCATGTCCGTGAAACGCTTCGCCAGCTCGTCAGCTTGATCGAGGCTCGAGCCTTTCAAGCGGATTGTCATCATGCTGACCGAGGCCTGAGAAATCGAGCATCCCGATCCGAGGAACTTCACATCCTCAATCCGGTCTCCTTCAATCCGCAATTGCAATCGGATCTCGTCACCACAAACAGGATTTGCCATATGGATCTCTACTGTCTTTTCCTCAAGCTCCCCTTTGTTACGCGGATTGCGGTAATGCTCTAGGATGAGCTGCTGGTAGAGAGAGCTTAGTTGCGGAGTTTCCATCAGTTCCTACTCAATTCTAGCGGGTCCACAATGTGTCGCCGGATCAGTCCCTGGGCACGTTTGATCACTGTAAACAGGTTTTGAGCGAGCAGGGCCCCTATCTGCTAACTCAGCCGAAAATCGCAGCAACCTGGTCAAGGCCTTCGACCAGTCGATCCACGTCTTCTTGCGTACTGTACAAGTAGAAGGACGCCCGGGCGGTAGCCGAGACGCCGAAGTGTTTCATCACGAGCTGTGCACAGTGATGTCCAGCACGGATCGCGACTCCTTCCGTGTCCAGAATTGTGGAAATATCGTGAGGATGTGCGTCACCCATTGTAAAGGAAATCACTGCGGATCGGTCATCCAGTGACGACGGGCCAAACATTCTCAAGCCAGGAACCAGCGAAAGTTGCGCCATGGCATACGCCATAATCTCGCTCTCGTGAATCGCTATGGCTTCGATACCAATGTTTGAAAGGTAGTCAACCGCCGCACCCATACCTATCGCACCCGCGATATTCGGAGTTCCGGCCTCGAATTTATGAGGAACAGCCGCCCAACTGCTTTGGTCGCGCTCCACAATTTGAATCATCTCTCCGCCGCCCTGAAAAGGCGCCATCGCCTCAAGGAGCTCTAGGCGGCCCCAGAGCACCCCCACGCCTGTCGGTCCGCACATCTTGTGACCGCCAAAGGCGTAGAAGTCGCAGCCGAGATCCTGCACATCGACCTTTGTGTGGACCACCCCCTGAGCCCCGTCCACCATGACAATCGCTCCCACCGCCCGTGATGCGTCTACGATGGTCTTTACCGGGTTGATAGTCCCCAGGCTGTTCGACACGTCCGAAATCGACACGATCTTGGTTCGCTCGGTAATGAGTGACTCAAGACCATCTAGAACGAGGCGACCTTCATCATCGATTTCAATGTACTTCAACGTCGCACCCGTCCTCGCTGCTAGCAGCTGCCACGGGACGATGTTCGAGTGGTGCTCCATGACTGAGATCAGGATTTCGTCACCTTCGCCAACATGGTCTAGGCCCCACGCAGTCGCGACTAGGTTGATCGCTTCAGTGGTTCCACGTGTCCAAATACACTCCGCCGCGCTAGGGGCGTTGATCCAGCTGGCGACTTTTTCGCGCGCTGCTTCAAACGCAACGGTCGCTCGTCTCGATAGCTCATGGATGCCACGATGAACGTTCGCGTTGTCTCTCTCATAGTATTCGCTGAGCACGTCGAGCACAGCACGTGGCTTCTGCGATGTCGCCGCGTTATCTAGGTATGCGAGTGGCTTGCCGTGGATAGTCTGATCAAGCGCTGGAAAGTCTTTTCGGATCCGGATGGGATCAAAGTCTTCAATGCTCATAATTTCGCCTTTGGCGTCATGCTCAACGGCCGACCCGAGCCCAGCTATCCGACATCAACAAAAATTTCTCCATCCCGAATATCGACCGGGAACGATTGAACAGGCCGGATCGCTGGAAGTGTCTTACGCGCCCCGGAGCACGCATCGAATCGTGCACCATGATACAAGCATACGACGTCGCTACCCTCGAGTTCACCATCCGAGAGCGGGAGGTCTTCGTGAGAGCATTGGTCTTTCAGTGCGCAGATCGAACCCTCGACATTCGCGAGCACCACAGGTACCCCGTCTGCCATCACACCCTTCAGCATACCCACAGCGCAATCACCCACCGCCGCGACCTTCACCCAATGAGACATCGCCGACCCGTCACCCGTGTTGGGAAAGTTTTTCTTCAATGGCGCCCGTAACCTTTTCGATCACACCACCGAGAGGGAGCCTCGAGAGCACCTCGCCAAGGAACCCGAGCACAACAAGACGCTCCGCTTGTACTTTATCAAGGCCTCGACTCATAAGGTAAAACTTGGCCTCTGTATCAAGCTCTCCTATGGTTGCACCATGAGAACATTTCACGTCGTCAGCTTCGATCTCAAGGTTGGGAAGCGAGTCCGCGCGCGCACCCGATGACAACAAGAGGTTCCGGTTCGTCTGGTACGCGTCGGTGCGCTGGGCACCCGGTAAAACACGGATGATACCGCGAAAAACAGCGCGACTAGCCCCGTCCAGAGCCCCCTTGTAGAGCAAGTCACTTCCAGTGTTAGGCTCCGTATGATCTTGGCTGGTATTGAAATCGAAGTGCTGGTCGCCATCACCAAAGTACAATCCCAGCATTTCGGAATTGGCTCCCGGACCGAGCAGCTTAGCGTTCAGGTCCACGCGATGGACTGAGCCACCTAATCCAACATTCAGTGTGTCAATCCGTGCATCACGTTCCGCCAGTGTGCGCTGCGCCGAATGAACGAAGACCCCGCGACCAGCTCGTTGGAGAGTGACGTACTGAAGGACAGCTCCATCTCCGGCGACCAGTTCTACGGCAGAGGATTTGAGGGTCTGAGTATCAAAGTCATCCGAGACCACCTCTTCTACATAAGAAACCTGGCTCTGCGCTTCAGCCACTATAAGAACACGACTGAAATACGCTGCCCCCGGCTGGCTTATCCAGCGAGTCACCCGGATCGGCAGATCAAGACGGACAGCCGATGGAACGTAGACGAAAATCCCATCAGTCCACAGAGCCATATTTAACGCTTCGAGCTTTCCGTCTTCAGCTGAGACCACGCTGCCTAAGTGTTCTTTGACTAGTTCAGGATGTAGTGTCAGAGCATCATGAAGGGAATCAAGGATAACACCTTGCTCAGCAAGCGCCGGATCAATGTCGGCGTGCACTAAATGCCCATCAATAAAGACGATGTGGCCAGCCGCTTCGCGATCTTGCTCCATCGTTTCACGCAGTCTGCCTGGCCAAGTCGATGGGTTATCTGGAGCGACCCCCCCTTCGGGGAGGCGCAATGAGGCCAAGTGGAGCATCCTTTTCAGGTCAGTATACCGCCACTCCTCGAGTCTGGTGTTCGGCATTGGGGTTTTCTCGTATACCGACCATGCTCGTTCTCTACACTCGCAGAGCCATTCGGGCTCACCACTAGTGAGAAGCTTTACCGACGCCGCATTGAAGGCCTCGGTGACCCCCTCCGTCGTTGGCGAATCCGTAATTGCCATATCGGCCATCAGCCTACTGAGCCTTCCATCTCGAGTTCGATGAGGCGGTTCAATTCAACCGCATATTCCAGGGGTAATTCCTTTGCGATCGGCTCAATAAAGCCACGAACAATCATCGCCATGGCCTCATCTTCGGGAATACCGCGGCTAGTGAGATAGAAGAGTTGTTCTTCACCTATCCTCGAAACAGAGGCTTCGTGACCAACGTTTGCATCGTTCTCTTCGATCTCTATGTACGGGTAGGTATCGGTTCGGGAAGTCTCATTAATGAGCAGCGCGTCGCACTCGACATTGGACCGCGCATGGTGCGCACCTTCATGCACCTTCAAGAGGCCACGGTACGTTGACCGTCCATGGCCCTTAGAAATCGACTTGGAAACAATCGATGAGGTAGTATGCGGAGCTGCATGAATGACTTTTCCGCCTGTGTCTTGGTGTTGTCCGTCACCCGAATAGGCGATCGAAAGGATCTCCCCGTGAGCTCCTTCTCCCATCAGATAGCAGGACGGGTATTTCATGGTCAGCTTCGACCCGAGGTTACCATCCAGCCACTCCATGTGGGCACCCTCTTCAACGATGGCACGCTGGGTGACCAAGTTGTACATGTTGTTCGACCAATTTTGGATCGTAGTGTAGCGGAATCGCGCATTCTTCTTGACGACGATCTCGATCACACCCGAGTGGAATGACTCCGTCGAATAGACCGGCGCTGTGCAGCCCTCGATGTAGTGCGCTTGGGCGCCTTCATCGACTATGATGAGCGTGCGCTCGAACTGGCCCATCCGTTCTTGGTTAACGCGGAAGTAGGCCTGAAGAGGTGTGTCAAGCGATACGCCTTTGGGAATGTAGACAAACGAACCCCCTGACCAGACCGCCGAATTCATGGCGGAGAACTTGTTGTCAGCAGTAGGGATAATCGTCCCAAAATGCTCCCGGAACAGCTCCGGATGGTTCTTCAGGCCGTCCTCGATTGAGTCAAAAATGACACCTTGCTTTTCCCACTCCTCCCTCAGGGAGTGGTATACCATTTCGGATTCGTACTGCGCTCCCACGCCCGCCAGAACCTCCCTCTCAGCCTCCGGAATCCCCAGTTTCTCGAACGTGTCTTTAATCTCGTCTGGGACATCATCCCAAGAGTGCTGCATCCGATCCTGGGGACGAACGTAGAAGTAAATTTCGTCTAGGACCTGTTCGAGTCCGTCGAGGTCACCTCCCCACTTCGGCATCGGCTTCGACTCATAGACTTCTAGTGCCTTGAGTCGAAAATCTAGCATCCAGTCCGGCTCCTCTTTGTGCTGGGAGATCTGACGGACGACTTCCTCCGACAGGCCCCGCTGAGCACGGTACACCGGCTCCGCCTCCGTTACGAAGTCGTACTTATATTCGTCGAGGTCGAGACCCTGAATCGTCTCATTCTGTGGCATATGAGGGTACTCCGTTACGTGTCAGAGAAAGGTGATCAGGACGCAGAAGCCGTCTCAAACTCGCTGTAGCCACCTGCTTCGAGTTCGAGCGCGACCTCCGGACCGCCAGACTTCACAATCCTTCCATCTACCATGACGTGGACAAAGTCAGGCTTGATATAGTCTAGCAGACGCTGGTAATGGGTGATGAGGAGGACTGACATTTCCGGATCTTCTTCAGACAGCTTGTTCACGCCGCTGGCAACGATCTTGAGCGCGTCGATATCAAGCCCTGAATCCGTCTCGTCCATCACAGCGAGTTTCGGTTTCAGCATCGCCATCTGTAGAATCTCGTTACGCTTTTTTTCTCCACCCGAGAAGCCGTCATTGACGTGTCGCTCAGCAAACGCAACGTCCATTTCCAACATCTCCATCCGCTCCATGAGGATGTCGGAAAAGTCGAAGACGTCTAGCTCTTCGTCCTCCGGCAAGTGCGCCTGAACCGCCGTCCTCAGGAAGTTAGCAATTGAGACACCCGGGATCTCAACCGGGTATTGAAACGCCAGGAAGACACCGGCTTGGGAGCGCTCATCAGCTTCTAGATCTAGCAGGTCTGCTCCACGGAACTCAACTAACCCCGCTGTTGCTTCATAGCCTGGATGTCCTGCGAG
>DLTN01000066.1:23912-24186 GCA_002500925.1 Gemmatimonadales bacterium UBA7835
ATCTCACCTTTCCCTATATCCAGGTTCAGGCCTTTCAGGATTGAGAGGTCTTCCTCTGCAACCTTGGCCTCTAGGCCTTCGATCCTGAGAATTGATGCGTCAGTCATCCATGTCCTCAGACAATTGAAGCGGTGCCCATGGACACCGCTTATTAAGAATCATTCTTTATTATTGGAGGCAAAAGCTAGAACCGTCAGGGGTCCCGGTCAACTCAAGCGAATCCGCCAAAACACCATGTGCAATCTGGGATATCTGCCATCCGTAACCCTCCGCA
>DLTN01000047.1:0-4489 GCA_002500925.1 Gemmatimonadales bacterium UBA7835
GCTATCACGCACATAGTCTACGAGGGCACTCAAAGATCGGTATGCGGCACCCCGAAGCGTGTCGGGCAACTGAGCCCCATATACAGTATCTACCCAACCCTCTATGTCGGATTCTGGATGATCAGACATCGCCCGCCGAACCTGCTCGATTCTCCCTCTGCGGTGCTCGGCAAATCTGTCGATGGCTTCTCTCGGATTTTCGAGAGGCTCGCCATGGGCGGGATAAAGCACCTCTTGATCAAGAGCCCGAACTAAATCGAGGCTCCGTAGATAGTCAGCTACACACCCAGGGTACTCTGCTACCCAGGTGGTATCACCAGCGCCTAGAAGCAGGTCACCTACAAAAACCCCCTTCCTGGCGGGCCATACGAACGAGAGGTGCTCTGGGGTGTGCCCCGGTGTATGCAGAGCTACCAACTCACCCTGGTCCGTCATCACGGAGTCGCCAGTCCCCATAATCGTATCGACCTTCTGTACGCCATCCGGACCAAAAACTAGCGCGCCAGTTCTTCCTGCTAGTTCAAATGCAGCGCCTGTGTGGTCTTCATGTCCGTGGGTGAGCAAGATCACGACAGAATCGGCATCCTGCACAGCGCGCTCAACGGCTCGGACGTGAGACTCCACGGCCGGGCCGGGGTCGATTACCGCGACCTTGCTACGCCCAACCAAGAAAGTCCGGGTTCCGTCAAGCGTGAACGGCCCGGCGTTGCCAGCATTCAGGAAACGCGGTGTCAGGCGTCCTCCCGACGCTCAGCGGCCAGCTGCTCAGCCAGCTTGTCGGCGATCGCAATCAGGATGACTTCGTCTTCCTCAGTAAACGCAGCCTTTTCCTCCGAATCAATGTCGATCTGACCATATATCTCGTCGC
The DNA here is from genome assembly GCA_002500925.1 of Gemmatimonadales bacterium UBA7835. Classification (GTDB taxonomy): domain Bacteria; phylum Gemmatimonadota; class Gemmatimonadetes; order Longimicrobiales; family Gaopeijiaceae; genus UBA2589. The sequence goes on from DLTN01000047.1 coordinate 869, forward strand.
CAGCTCGGATCAGAATGACCAACTCAGACTGAACATCTGGAGAACACGCTAGATAATCTTCCTCGGCAGTAACGTCTGGGATATTCAGGTTCGTGCGCTCCTGCACTGCACGACCACAAATCCCAGTACCAACTGGGATCTTGGCATGCTCGGTCGGTTCACCCATATAGTTGTGTAACCAGAGCCCCTCCTCATTCAGGAGGTAGACACCGACCCAGTCGAAGCGGTCGTCTCCCTTCTCAATAGAACGGACGGCGGCACGAAGAAGCGCATCCGAGAGGTGCCCCTCGTCACGCATAGTCTGCAGGTCGTTAACGGTCTCAGCAGCATCAAGCATCAAGTGATGTCCAATCGAAGTGTCCGACTCGCTTCAGCGCGGTCCCGAACGAGCCCTTCGGCGCCCACAGTCCAGTGGTGCACCTCCCGCCGGTCGACGGCCCTCCGTGCGAGGGATGCCCGCGGTCTCGACCGGTGCGGGCACGAAGGGTAGGCGTACTAATAGGGAGCGTCAACGTGTACGGACTGACATAAATAGAAGGCTATCCCGAGGAATCCTCACCGCGGAGTGAAGTCGACATCGGGATTGAGCCTACGTATGAAGGCAGCAATCAGCTGCGCCGTGTGAAAGAGGTCATCCAAGTTCACGACTTCGTTGGGCGAATGCATGTATCGGTTCGGAACCGAAATCAGCCCAGTTGGGACTCCCGAACGGGTAAGGTGGATCCCATCCGCATCGGTTCTAGTCGCCCTCGGTGACGCCTGAATTGTATGAGGAATCCCCTCGAGGTCGGCCACCTCTGCAAGCATTTCAAAAACATTGTTGTGTGCCGCCGACCCTCGACTCAATACCGGGCCGCCACCAAGAGAGTGTTCACCCACCTCTTTCTTGTCTATGTCGGGCACATCTGTACTAAAGGTCACGTCAACCACAAGCGCTATGTCGGGCTTAAGCGCATAGGCGCTGGGGCGGGCTCCGCCACCTTGGTACCCGATCTCTTCTTGCACCGTGGCCACAGCTGTAGCACTTGCTAGTAATTCGGTAGACTCTCGTTCTAGGACTCGGATGGCTTCCAGTACAACGAACGCCCCGATCCGGTCGTCTATCGCCCGACTCGCTATCAGCTCACCCGCCAGGCGCACCATCCCCTGAGAAATCACCATCGGGTCACCTACCCGAATACCAAGACCCGTCACAGCATCTCGATCCGCCGCGCCAACGTCGACCCAGAGTTGGTTAACCCTAGAGGATTTCCTTCGCTCCTCGGCCTGCATTAAGTGGATGGCTTTCTTTCCGATCACTCCGGGAACATCCCCATCACGGCCCAGAACCGAAACCCGCTGGCCGACCAGCACCTGAGGGTCCCAGCCACCGATCTGATCTACATAGAGAAAACCGTCTTCATCGACATGCGTCACCTGAAGTCCGATCTCGTCTATGTGTCCAGCCAACATGACGTGAGGGCTGCCTCCTGGGTTCACCGTAGCGAAAGAGTTGCCACTCACATCAACTCGCACATCCGCTGCGAACGTTTCAGCCTCCTCACGCCACACCCGGGCGGCCCGGACTTCGAATCCAGACGGCCCAGGGGCATCAAGAAGACGTTCTAGGAAAGAGATGTCTCGGTTCATGTGAGTAACCTAGCGAATGAACACAATCCAGCAGAGACAACTGCTTCCCTCAAGAACAGTTGTATCCCTCAGGCTCTATCACAATTCCCTTCGAAGGATCCATCTTCGCTTCGCGTGCCTCGATCTCTTGCTCCAGCCCGCCCCTTCTTGTATCGAAACCCGCACCATAGCTTGAGGCCACATGTACCCGGCCCGCTGCAACCTGTCGCTCGAGGCTATCTCGCATCCGTGACTGGATCCAGCGCCGTGTGAAAGGCAACAGGAGTGAGAAGCCCAGAAAGTCGGTAATCACACCTGGGGTAAGCAAAAAAGCACCACCGACGAGAACACAGACACCATCAAGCATCGCTTGGCCAGGCAGCCGACCTGAAACCAGTTCCTCTTGGAAACGGAAGAAAACACGCAATCCCTCCGTCCTAGCGAGCCAGGCACCAGTAACACCAGTCAGAACCACAATGCCAAGAGTGGGCAGGGAACCTATATAACGTCCCATCTCAATTAGGAGCATTAGCTCCAAGATTGGAAGGACGACAAACAAAAGTGCGAGCCGACCTAAGATCTTCATAATTCTACCTACCCCACAGGGGCCTTTATAGATTCCAAGACGGGCTCACGCCGGTTGGTGTAACGCCCGCCTTCGTAACAGTTCCGATTTCGCCACCTAAAACTCCAACACCTCTCGACGCCCCCATGGAGCAGACCTACTTCCGTAAAGGCTTCGGACTCAAGAAAGAGCTCAGGCCTCTGATCGACTCCGATTACCAATCGGCCTTGGTAGAGCGGATTCGCTCACGCGGGTATACCGATCAGTTCGGCGACATCACAGTGCACTTAGCAAAAGAGTTCGGGTTCTGTTACGGCGTGGACCGTGCCATTGATTACGCATACGAGACGGTCCATCAGTTCCCGGAACGACAGATCCACCTATTAGGGGAACTCATTCACAATCCGCACGTGAACAAGCGGATGACTGATATGGGCATCGCATTCCTCTACCCAGACTCGGATGGAAACTTCGACTTCTCGCACCTTACCCCCGAAGATGTCGTTATCCTGCCAGCCTTCGGCCTAACGCTCCAAGACTTCGAAAATCTCAAGAAGATTGGATGCATTCTGGTAGATACAACGTGTGGCTCTGTCCTAGTGGTCTGGAAACGCGTTGAGAAATACGCCAAAGACGGTTTCACAGCGGTAATCCACGGCAAGTACACTCACGAAGAGTCCAGAGCGACCGCATCACAAGTAGAAAGACATGAAGGCGGTAAATACATCATCGTTCGAGACATGGAGGAGGGAGAGCTTCTTTTCGACTATATCGCAAAGCGGCCAGGACACCTCAGCCGCGAAGCTTTCATGGAACACTTTGCAAACAAGGCATCTAAAGGCTTCGATCCGGACGCCGACCTTGAGTACATCGGCGTCGCTAACCAAACAACCATGCTTGCCAAAGAGTCCCTAGCGATCGGGTGGAAAGTACACGAAGCGTTCGTAGAGCACTTCGGGGAAGAGCACGCATCCACACACTTCCGCTCGTTCGGTACCATTTGCTCGGCGACACAGGAACGCCAGGACGCAGTAGCCGATATGATGGAGGATTCCCCTGACGTCATGCTCGTGATCGGCGGCTATAACTCCTCTAACACCAACCACCTCGCTCACCTCTGCCGGCAACACACGGCAACCTTCCACGTAGAGGACGCAGCCTGCATCAACATCGACACGGGCTCCGTCCTGCACAAACCTGAACTGGACCCCGCCACTCCCGAGATCGAAGATTACGAATGGCTTCCTAAGGGCCCCTTCTCGCTCGGGATCACGGCAGGCGCGTCCACACCGAACAACAAGATTGGCGAGGCTCTGATCCGAATCCTCCAGGTCCGCGATATCGACATTGACTTAAAAATGCCAGAAACAGAAGGGTGACACTGGGGCTTTGATCGACGCGGATGATCGACCTAGGGCCCAATCAGTTTTTCACCGGCGAGCAGCCAA
>DLTN01000047.1:4849-22678 GCA_002500925.1 Gemmatimonadales bacterium UBA7835
CTTGAGAGCTACAGATCTTGCCCGGAGATCCCCATGCCCAACTTCTTTAGTAGCGCCGAAAGCTCTCTCTGCTCTTGATCTGTCAAATGACGCGACAGGTGCTCCATTCTCCCTATATGGTCTGGAAACACCTTTCTAACCAGACCTCTTCCTTCGGCCGTCAGCCGCGCAAGCACTACTCGTCGGTCGTCAGTGCGACGATCTCGGGCGACTAAACCCCTGCTCTCAAGCCGGTCCATGACGTATGTCACATTTCCCCCTGTCACGAGTAGCTTCTCAGCTAACTCCCCTAGTGGCAGCGGGCCGAGATGGTGCAGTGCCTCAAGTACGACAAACTGAGGAGTCGTCAGGTCGTACTCCTGAACCTGAGCTGCCATGGCTCTTGAACAAGTGGCATAGCAACGCGACAGCGTGGCCCAGAGTCGGAGCGCAATGTCCTGCTTCTCAGACCACTGGCGAACGGCAGGCCCATCAGAGTCAGCCTCTATCCACTCGGTTTTACCCATCCCGGACTTCATTCTCCCTGAATATCAGATATGGATAGCTCGACCCAGTGCCGCTAATGCACCCTCTGATACACCCTCAGAGAGGGTCGGGTGAGGGTGCATGGCCTTTTCCATTTCCTCGACAGTAGCCTCGAGATGGCGACCGACTACAAATTCGGCTATTAGCTCGGTCGCGTGGGGGCCCACTATGTGCGCACCGAGAATCTCCGAGTACTGCGTGTCACGGATGATTTTCACAAACCCTTCCGAATGACCAGAAGCGACCGCGCGACCAATACCAACCCAAGGAAACTTTCCGACTTCTATGTCGTGACCTGCCGCTTTTGCCTGCTCCTCCGTCAGTCCCACCGACGCCACCTCGGGGTGGCAGTACGTGCAGTTCGGCACATTCTCGTAGTCTACAGTGCCATGGCCCTGGCCCGCGATGTGCTCCACGCACACGATGCCCTCATGCGATGCCTTGTGCGCAAGGAGCTGATGGCCTGCGACGTCTCCGATCGCATATACGCCGGGGACATTGGTCCTTAGCTGGTCATCCACCACAATAAATCCGCGCTCGTCGACCTTCACATCAACATGTTCGAGGCCGAGATCCTCCGAATTGGGCACTCGACCAACTGCCGAAAGGACGTAATCGACGTCTACCGTCTGAAGCTCTCCCTTCTTGTCTTTGAACGTCACGGTGACGCCATCTTTCTTGACGTCGGCGCTCTGAAAGAAGGCTCCAGTGTGGATATCCATGCCGCGTTTTTTGTACGTACGCTGCATAAACTTCGAGACCTCGGCGTCCTCGAGCGGGAGGATCGTATCCATCCCCTCAACTATGGTGACCTTTGTGCCGAATGACTCGTAAACATCGGCGAACTCCATCCCGATCGCCCCAGCGCCCACGATGAAGAGGGAGTCGGGCGCCTTTGTCTGCATTAGCGCACCGGTGGAGGACCATATGCGGTCTTCATCGATCTTAAGTACCGGGAGGTCGCGAGGACGAGAGCCGGTTGCGAGAACTACATGCGATGCCGAATACGTCTCCTTCTTTCCGTTCTTCTCAACTTCGACTTTACCGGCACCGGCCAGTCGGCCATAACCATCGATGTGTTCAATCTTGTTTTTCTTAAACAGATGTCCGATACCACTAGTCATCTGTTGCACGACACGGCGACTACGCTCTTGGGCTGGCGCCAAGTCAAACGTTACGTCCTTCGCAACTATTCCGTGCTGCTCGCCATTCTTCATCTCGTTGGCGAGTAATGCACTCGTGAGCATGGCTTTCGTCGGGATACATCCGATGTTCAAGCAGACTCCACCGAGATCCTGATCTTCGATGCAAGCTACACTCATGCCGAGTTGCGACGCGCGGATCGCAGCGACATAACCACCGGGACCACTCCCGACGACAATTAAATCAAAGGATTTGGTGTCAGCCACGCAGGCTCTCCATACGGTCAGAATCCTTTGGGATCCATGGTGTTTTAGAAAATTTCGAGTCCACGAAGTTAGACGAGCGCCCCCAGCGGGTAAAGGCAGGACAGCGGGCGTTAACTATAACCGTCGGGTATCGCTTGGCCGACCTTCGTGAGACTTTGGTAACATGCGGGCATTGAACGTAGCATTCGTGGTCCAAGGAGAGGGCCGAGGGCATATGACACAGGCGATAGCCCTTGCAGCAATGTTGAGGGATGCCGGGCATGTCGTCACAAAGGCTATGATCGGGCGCAGCGTCCATCGGCTCACCCCCACCTACTTCGCCGAGAGCATCGACGCCCCTGTGATCGAATTCGAGGCACCCGTTCAGGTGCCCGACAAAAACCGTCAGGGTATCTCAAACACTCGGACTCTCCTTGACGCAGTCAAGAGAAGCCCTGGCTTCTTAAAGTCCATGGCTACGATCTCCAAGCAGACAGAATCCGTCGACATAGTTGTAAATTTTTTGGACTTGATGGCTGGTTTGTCCCGAGTCTTATTCCCCTCGAAGACCCCGGCGCTTGCAGTCGCGCACAACTACCTCTTCCTGGATCCGGATTTGAGAGGCGCCCCCGGGCCCCAACGACATCGATCAGTTGCTCTAGCATATGCGAAGGCCACCACTACAAGGATGGACCAAAAAATCGCCTTGTCGTTTGCTCCGCTAGAATCAATACCGGAGAGAGAGATGGTGGTGGCACCGCCGCTTCTCCGTCCGGGCCTCGAGCGCCTCGAAACTCACAATGCTGGATATCTCCTCGCATACGCTCTCAACCCTGGTAACAGCAAAGCCTTGCTTGATTGGCAACGTCGGTCTGGGGCCGAAGTGCACTGCTTCGTCGAGGGCGGCTCGACCGCGGTACCGGGCTCTGCTCATGGCTTTCACGCTCACGAACTCGACGGTGCCGCGTTCCTAAGACACCTAGCTGGGTGCAGAGCATATGTTGGTTCAGCGGGCTTCGAGGGTATATGTGAAGCTCACTACCTTGGCAAGGCAGCGCTCGCAGTGCCGACCAAAGGTCATTTCGAACAGACCCTTAATGCATGGGATGCCGAGCGATGTGGTGTTGCACAGGCAGGGTCTTACGCAGACCTAGATGAATTCTGGGCTCATCCGCCACGCCCTAACTCCGAACAAGTTCTTGCCTTTAAGAGGTGGGTGGCACGAGCGCCAGAAATTCTAGTGGAAGAAGTCGAGCGCGCTGCAACTAAACACGGATCCGGCCTGTGCCGTTGAGGGTTAACCAAGTAGAGGGAACTCGCGGCATCGCCCGGTTCGTAGACGCGCTATGGCAGGTGCGCGAGTTCAACGCTGGCGCTACAAACGACAAATCGTGGGTGCCCCCACTCCGTGCCACTGTTACCGATATCTTGAGCCCAAAGAATCCGTTTTACCAACATGCGAACCGCGCATTGTTCGTTGCAGAGCGGGGAGGCGTGACTGTAGGTCGTATTGCTGCGATCGAAAACGCAGCACATAACCGTCATCACCGGGATCGTGTCGGTTTTTTTGGTTTTCTTGAGACAGTGAACGACCCTGAGGTTTCGCATTCCTTACTGGACACAGCAGAAGGCTGGCTGCGCAGCCGGTCCCTCAACAGAGCGCGAGGCCCCATCAGCCCCTCTATGAACCACGAGTGTGGACTTCTTGTAGAAGGAGCTGAGACACCTCCGGCGATCATGACACCCTGGAATCCCATTTACTATAAACAACTGGTTGAGTCTTCCGGATACAGGGGCATTCAAGACCTGCTCGGTTACGACATCCCCGCAGGCGCCCACCTCGCGGTTCCTCAGCGAATTCAGCGTCTTGCGGAACGCACCGCGCGCTCGACAGGGGTGACCTTTCGTAATCTCAATATTGAGTTTCTTGAGCAAGAAGCGCGGAAGGTTCTCGACCTATACTGCCAAGCCTGGGCAGGAAACTGGGGGTTTACTCCACCTGCCTGGGACGAGTTTTGGCACACCGCCAAGGACCTGAAATCGGTCCTTCTCAGAGACTTCTCGTTTGTTGCTGAAGCAGATGACGAGGTTGTCGGCTTTATGATGGTCGTTAGGGACATCAATCGCATCCTCACCCATGTACCGTCCGGCCGGCTCTGGCCTAGCACGTTATTCCGTTTGGCCCGCGACCTCCCGAAGGTCCAGCGAGGCAGGATAGTCTTGATGGGGCTGAGTTCGGAATACCGTCACAAGGGTCTTTTTCCCCTCTTCGCATACGAGGCCGCTCGCCGGGCGAAAGACATTGGCTTCGAGGGGGCAGAGGCATCGTGGGTCCTCAACGACAACATGGCTCTTACCAAGCCAATGGCGGCGATGGGGATGAATGCTTACAAACGTTGGCGACTCTACGAGAAGGAAATCTGATATGGCTCGCCCGAACCAGGGACCCAACGGTCCTCAGTAGCCATCCGATATGGAGAAGGGTCGGGTGATGACCTCGCCCGACCCCTCTCCCTTGCTACTATCAATCCGCCCGAAAATATCAGTCCTGCGTTACCGGCATACCTCGTGAGTGCATCCGGAACCATTCTCTTAAGAAAAGCTGGGTTCTGAGGAAGTTTGAGGGGGTGCTCGATGTCCCATGCCACTCGTTGTTGAAACGGATCATGGCGGTTTCAACCCCTAAAACCTTCAGGGCCGCATAGTACTCCTCAGTCTGCGGCATCGGTGTGCGCAGATCGTTCACACCAGTCATGAGCATAGTTGGCGTAGTGACGTTTCCAACATACATCAGAGGAGAGCGACGCAGGTGTTCGCTCGGGTCGTCCCATGGGAAATTATCGAAATTGCGATACCAGCCGATCCCATCCGTCGTACCGACAAACGAAAGCCAGTTTGTCACGGGACAGTTCGCCGAAGCCGCCGCAAAACGATCCGTGTGGCCCACGACCCAAGAGGTGAGAACCCCACCCCCTGAGCACCCATACACAAACATGTTTTCTTCATCGATATATCCGCGATCCACCACCAAGTCGACACCTGCCATTAGATCGTCGAAATCTTTGCCAGGGTATGCGCGCTTAATCGAGTTTCCGAAAGCGCTCCCATAGCCAGAACTCCCTCGTGGATTCGTGTACAACACCACGTAACCATTCGCCGCGTGCTCCTGCCACCCAAAGTTGAAGCCCACGTTGTACATGCCATGGGGACCACCGTGGATCGCCAGCATGAGCGGGTATTTCTTATTCGGATCAAAGTCCGGCGGGTGGATGATCCAGCCCTGAATGTCGAAGTCTTCGACGGACTCGTACCAGACTTCTTCAACTTCGCCAAAGGTCACCCCACCGAGCACGTCATCATTTACATGCGTGAGCTGCTGGCGAACGTTGGCATCATCTAGGTCAAAGCCTACAATGTCGGAGGGGACGGACGGGCTCGTGAACGTCCCCACCGCCTGTCCATCGGCGGCAAACGAACTCAAGGCGAACATGTGCTCGCCTTCAGAGATTGCTTTCACTCCACCACTCACTGAAGCGAAGTGGAGATTTCGAGTCCCCTCCGAGCTTACGGTCAGGTACAGACCGCTTCCATTTTCTGCCCACTGCATTCCGTTAATGGATCGATCAAAATCGCCTGAAATGAGGCGGGGGCTCCCACCATCACGCTCCATCACATAGATGCCCGCGTTCCGGTAGGTATCATCGTGCCAGTCGCTGCCTCGATATGCTATCAGGTCCCCACGAGGCGAGGGCAGAGGAGCAAAATCTTGACCGTTGCGACGAGTCAGTTGACGGACCCCACCCGATGCTATTTCTACGGTGTAGACCTCGGACTGGCGCCAAGCGAGTTCTGCGTCCTCAGTGCGGAGCGATGAGAAGACGAGCTCCGCACCATCGGGCGTCCACTCCCCCGTAGAGTGGTTCCAGTCCCCGTCCGTTAACTGCCGTGCCGTGCCTCCCTCCGCAGGCACAACGAACAGGTGCCTCCAGGCCCCATCCACAAACCCAACCCGGTCTTGTCGATAGTCAGCTCGTGTCACCACCCGGGGAGACTCTACCCACGTGGCGCCATCGGGACGTCCTGGAGGGGTCACCATAAACGCTGGCTCTGCGTCAACGTTCATTGAAAACGAGAGGTGCTCCCCACTGGGCGACCAGCGAATCCCCCCAGGGCTGGACTCTAGCCGTGTGATCTGACTCGTGGCACCCTCGTCATCCATCCATCTAACAAAAATCTGCGTACCCTCAGGATCGCCAGCCGCAGTGTAGGCGATTCTCGTGCCATCCGGAGACCAGATCGGCCCTGAACCATCAACTAAGAATCGGTTCTTAGATCCATCAGCATTCATGATCCAAATCGACGATTCACGCCGATCATTCATCTTATCGACCCAACCCCGGGTATACACAATCTCTGATCCATCAGGAGCAATCTGCGGATCTGAGACACTTTCTAGGTCGAGATACATCTCTAGGTCGACGGTTCGCACAGGCTCGTCTTGAGCCACACCAGTAGACGGGGATCCTGTGAACGCAAAGACTGTAATGACGGCTGCCCATGACGTTCGTGAGAAAGGCTTGGCTCCGGACATGATGACACCTCTTGCTGCAGTTGAGTTACCCGAAAAGGGGCAGGGCGATAAACGTACGAAGACGCTCCTTACGCGCCAGCTAGGTTGGCCGGAAACCCCGCAATACACACGTCATCGCTCCCACACAACACGGCCTTCTAGTAAAGTCAGGTCTACTTCCATCGACTCTAAACAAGGGTCCTCGCACCGCAGATAATCCTCCTGCGTTACGACTAGGTCGGCGAGTTTACCGACGTCTAGGGTTCCCCTTTCGTCTTCTCCAAAGGTGAGCCAAGCGTATCCCAGCGTCATAGCCTCGAGCGCCTCTATACGGGAAATGAACTGGTCTTCACCAAAAACTCCTGCGCTGATCGTGCCCCGAGTCGTGAAGTGGTGTAGCACCCACCATGGGTCATACGGGACCACCGGGGCATCCGTGCCCAAGGACACAGGAACGCCAGCATCAATGTATGCGCGAAGCGGTGTCGTCCACCCGGCACGCTCGGCACCCCAATACTTGGCGAGGCTTGGGGCAGCCAGGTATAGATGATTCTGCGCGGAAACGGCGAGGCCCATGTCGAGCATGCGATCAAACTGGTCCGGTCGCGGAATAAAACCATGCTCGATCACCCAACGTTTTTCAGCTATGGGTCCCCTCGCATCGATCTCCGCATAGGCATCAAGTACTAGGTCGATCGCAGCATCGCCCACCGCATGTGTTGCTATGCGCCATCCTGCATCGGCTAGCATCGACACGGATTGATAAAAATCCTCTGTCGGAACAGTCTGGAGCCCATAGAAACGTCCGCCATCACCCCAGGGACCCTCATACGCATCCCTCATCAATCCGCCCTCGAACCCACCATCTACACCGAGCTTCACCCCGCCTATCTGCACCAATCTTGATTTTCTCTGAGGCTTGGCCCACGAGCCGATGGCCTCCTCCACAGCCTCCGGGTTCGCTGACCTAGGACTCCTAAAGAGGAACTCAACTCGCATTGATAAACGCCCTGTTTCCTCTAATTCACGGATCTGCGCTAGCTGTTCGAGGCTACCCCCAGGGTGTCGCACGCTTGTGAGGCCTCGCTGGTTAAGCAGCCCGTATTGAGCTTGGAGCGCATCCAGCGCCTCGGCCTCCGAGGCTCCCGTCCGGGGAGGGAGTGATATTAGATCTTTCGCTCTATCGACCAGCTCCCCGTTGAGCCGACCATCTGCGTATCGTCCAATGCGGCCGCCCGGTACTTCCGTTGCGCTCTCGTCAACTCCCCAATACTCCAAAGCTAGAGAGTTCAGTATGTATTCATGGCCACCCCGAACCACTACCACTGAGTGTAGCGGAGCCATTCGATCAAGATCGTCTCTATATGGAAGACGTTGCTCAAAAAGCTGACCTTCATGCCAGTCACTGTTGGTCACGATGGTGGACCCCGGGGGTAACTCACGAGCCCTCGCAGCTATCGCTCGACTAACGTCTTCGAGTGAGCGAGCAGATGACAGGTCAACACCCGAGCCCCCACCAATCGAATGGAGGTGATTGTCCGCAAGTCCTGGGAGCACACTCCTCCCACCCAGCTCAATAACCCGTGTCTCCGGACCAACAAGCGCCCGTACCTGTTCGCCCGGCCCCACCATCATGACACGTCCATTGGAGATGGCTATGCCCGTAGGAAGCCCATCAGATCCTGATGGATCAGACATCCATTCGGAACCCGGGGAAATGATTGGCCCTCCGACGAGTATCATGTCGGGGACGTCATTCTCAGCGGGAACACACGAAAGGGTCACAACGATGGCAACGCAAAAAGTGCATCGCGCGAAAGTCGTCATCACAGCCTCCCCTGACTCAGTCTCTTCCTAGATGCATGCACAACCGTGACCTACAGAAGAATCGCCGTCGGCTCCTCAAGCATCCCCTTGAGGGTCTGAAGAAATCGCGAGCCTTGGGCTCCATCAATCACCCGATGGTCACAGCTCATGGTGATGCGCATGCGTGGTCGAACCACGACCTCGCCATCGACCGCTACAGGGGTGTCCTCAATCCCACCGACCGCGAGAATTCCAGCCTCGGGGGGGTTGATGATGGCCGTGAACTCATGGATCCCAAACATCCCAAGATTTGACACGGAAAACGTTGCACCCGTGTACTCTTCGGGCTTGAGCTTCTTTTCCCGAGCCCGCCCGGCAAGCTCTTTCACCTCAGCCCCTATCTGAGTGATCCCCTTGAGGTGTGCATGCCTCACAACTGGTGTAATGAGGCCATCCTCGACCGCCACAGCGACACCAACATGAACCGCCTTAAAGCGCCGAATAAAGCCATCATGCCACTGCGCATTGCAGTTCGGGTGCTGGCGAAGGGCGCCAGCAACTGCCTTCAGAACGATATCGTTGACAGAGACCTTAGCCCCTTCGGTCTTGAGCATCGCGTTCATGCTCTTCCTCGCCTCCATGGCCCGCGACATGTCTACATCAACCGTAAGGTAGAAGGTAGGAACTGGACCAATTGACGTTATGAGTCGCTTGGCGATGGTCTTCCTCATCTGCGACGTCTGAACGTCCTCGTACTCGGCTTCATCTGGGGTCCACGAGGGAGCAACAGATGGAGCCGGAGTTGCGTCTCCCGAAGCTTTGGCCGCCTCTATATCCCGCTTCACCACTCGGCCACCCGGCCCGGACCCAGGAACCTGAGAAATGTCTACTCCTGCCTGCTCTGCCAAGCGCCTTGCCAGCGGGGAGGCCTTAACCCGACCTCCTGTTGAGGCCAGAGGAACTACTTCGCTGGTGCCCGAAGTCGGCTCCTCGACTACCGGGTCGGCGTCCGTTTTGGAGACAACCACTTCCTCGACGCTAACAGCTGCAGGGGCGGCGGCGCCTGAAACACCGGAGATCTCCGATATGTCCTCGTCCTCTGCGGCAATCACCCCAATTACCGCACCAACCTCTGCGGTTCCGCCGGCGCCAAGGAAGATCTTTCGAAGAATTCCATCTCCACGCGCAACCAACTCCATTGTCGCCTTGTCTGTCTCGACTTCTGCTAACACGTCACCACTGGCGATCGTGTCTCCTTCGTTCTTAAGCCACTGAACGAGCTGTCCCTCCTCCATTGTAGGAGAGAGCGCTTCCATATGGACTTTAGTAGCCATGGTTATCGGTACAGAACTTTATTGACAGCCTTGACCACGTGATCGGCCGAAGGCTTAGCTAGGATCTCGAGGTTCTTCGCATAAGGCATAGGGATATCCGCCTGAGTGACCCGGATAATCGGCGCGTCAAGGTGGTCAAATGCCTCTTCCTGGATCATGGTAACAATCTGCGCACCAGTACCGGCATAAGGCCAACCCTCTTCAAGATACACTATACGGTTCGTCTTTCTTACCGTCTCTAGGATCGCGCTCATGTCAAGCGGGCGGATGGTCCTAAGATCGAGCACGTCGGCCTTAATGCCATCCTTGTCGAGTTTCTGGGCGGCCTGAAGGGCTACGTGAATCATCTTTCCGTGCGTGATGATCGAGACGTCCTCCCCTTCATGCTTGAGGTCAGCTACCCCCAGGGGGATTACGAAGTCGTCATCGTCCGGGACCTCGCCCTTAAAGTTGTAGAGGAGCTCCCCTTCCATAAAGGCTACGGGATCGTTGTCCCGAATCGCCGCTTTAAGCAGCCCCTTGGCATCTGCGGGCGTTCCTGGCGTCACGACCTTACACCCTGGGGCGTGTGAATAATATGTCTCGCACGCCTGAGAGTGCTGGGCGGAAAGCTGGAGCGCTGCTCCCGTCGGACCTCGGAAAACAATCGGCATCGGGAACTGCCCTTCAGACATGTAGTGCATCTTAGCCGCCGAATTGATAACCTGGTCAATCGCTAGGAACGCAAAGTTAAAGGTCATGAATTCGATAACCGGGCGCAGCCCCGCCATAGCGGCTCCCACGCCTAACCCAGTAAACCCTAGCTCGGAAATCGGCGAATCCACAACACGCTGGCTCCCGAACATATCAAGCAGGCCCTTGGAGACTTTATAAGCACCGTCATACTCCGCGACCTCTTCACCCATGAGAAAAACATCAGGGTCGCGCTCCATTTCTTCAGAAAGAGCCGCGTTTAGAGCCTCACGATAAGTCATAACAGCCATCAGCTAGCCTCCCCTTGCTCCGGACGACCGTCAAAGAAAAGTCTGCCGTTCGGGTTGATCTCGGCCCAGACGTTCTTATAAAGCGCTTCCGGAGCGGGAAGAGGTGAAGCGTCCGCGAATTCAGCAGCGTCCGAAGCAATCTGTCGGGCCTCAACATCCATCTGCTCAAATGCTTCCTGACTCAGCACGCCGGCACCCTTAAGCGTGGCTCCCAGAATTGCGATCGGGTCACGCTCATCTTTGGCCTGCTCTACCTCCTCCACGGAGCGATACGTCCCTGAAACCGGATCGGACATGGAGTGCCCATGGAAACGATATGTCTGGAGGTCCACATACTGCGGCCCTGCACCTTCCCGAACTTTATCCGCTAAGTCTCGGAAAAAAGCGTAAGTGGCGAGTACGTCCTGACCATCTACCACATGAGCCGGAACGCCATGCGGAGCAGACTTGGTCGCCATTTCAGTTTTGGACACTCGGTCGAAGGCGGTCCCCATGCCGTACTCGTTGTTCTCCACTACATAAATGCAAGGAAGCTGCCAGACCGCCGCCATATTCAACCCTTCGTGGAAGCCGCCCTGGTTAACTGCTGCGTCTCCCATGAAGACCAAAGAGATCGAATCCTCGCCCCTGTACTTTATCTTCCAGGCGATACCGGTAGCCAACGGAACTTGTCCGCCAACGATACCGTGGCCTCCCATGAAACGACATTCGGCGTCAAAGATGTGCATCGATCCACCTTTTCCGCCTGAGGAACCGTCGCTACGGCCGTAGAGTTCTGCCATCACCGCGTTCGGGTTGACTCCCTTGGCAATCGCCTGCGTATGCTCCCGATAGGCGCTTGTGACATAGTCCTCTCGACTCAGAGGCTTGATACTCCCGGCCGCTGCCGCCTCCTGTCCGATGTGCAGGTGACAGAAGCCCCCGATTTTACCGATGGCGTAGGCCTCTCCCGCCTTCTCTTCGAACCTCCGATATAGCAGCATTTCGCGCATCAGATCGAGAGCGAGCTCTTCACTGATGTCATGCTCGAGCAGGGCGTTCTTTTTCTTTTTCTTCTGAGCCATCTCAGCCTCCGCTCATCGTTCGGCTAGGTCTGCCGATCTCGAGCTGAACAAGGTCCAAAATAACCTCCGCTGGAGCAGGCAGATCGGCCTCCATAACATTTTGTATAGCTCCCGGGCCACCCGCTACGACTTCGCGAGCCTGCTCCTTGGCGTGATAACTCGACCTAACAAGAGGCCCTGACTCGACATGTCTAAATCCGTACTCCTGCTCCCCCACCTCTTTCCACCTTGCAAACTCATCCGGTGTGACCCAGCGGGCGACCGGGATGTGCATAGCCGAGGGCCTCAGATACTGACCCAGCGTGAGTATGTCCACCGCCGCCTCACGGAGGTCACCCATCGCCTTGCGAATCTCGTGTTCCTCTTCGCCCATGCCCAGAATGATCCCTGTCTTTGTCAGCATTGTGGCGTCGAGTCGCTTCACCGCACCGAGAAAGGAAATCGATCTCCAGTAGCGCCCCCCTGGCCTTACGTCGGGATGAAGTCGGTCAACCGTCTCAAGGTTGTGTCCAAGGATCGCCGGTTTCGCTCGCACTACAGTTTCTAGGGCACCCTCGTCACCCTTGAAGTCGGGGATGAGGACCTCTACGGAGCAGCCGGGCACTTCCCTGTGGATCTGCCGGATTGTCTCCGCGTAGATGCCCGCCCCTCCATCCGGAAGCTCATCGCGGTTCACGCTTGTAATAACAACGTGCTCAAGCGCCATTTCCTGCACGGTCTGTGCGACACGCCGAGGTTCGTCCTCGTCTAGCTCGGTCGGGAGGCCATGCGCAACACCGCAATACTTGCAAGCGCGCGTGCACACATCCCCAAGAATCATGAAGGTGGCCGTTCCCGCCTCCCAACACTCCCCAATATTAGGACAACCAGCCTCTTCGCATACGGTATGGAGGCCCTCTGCCCTCATTTTCTTCTTCAGGCGCAGGTAATTGGGACCTCCGGGCGAGCGCACCTTAAGCCACGATGGCTTCCGAGACCGGATGTCTACGGTCTCCAAGCCTTCGTGGGCCCGGATTCTAGAGGTACCCTTGGGCTTTACGACACCGGTGTTTTTGCCGGCTGGCGCGTATCCCTTTGGCGCGTCGGTATTTGTTGTCACGTGCTTCTCTGCTCGCGGAACGTCCGTTTACAGCCTAGTCATGAAAAAAAGCAACTGTAGGCGCGCCCAACAAGACCGAGCCATTACTTCGTCAGGTATAGGCGCGACTCAGCCCTCTCCGCATCACCCTTGTTTTGCCGCACCAGAGCTAGACGCGCGGTCCGACAAGTGAGCCTGGTGTCGGTCAACTATATGTGCCGTCGCCTCCGCAGGCTCGTCCGTGACCAGCAACAAGTCCAAGTCTTCCGCTGAGATCTTCCCGCTACCGAGCATCGTCTCGCGAATCCAATCAAGAAGACCAGCCCAATAGCTCGAGCCGAACAAAACGATCGGGAAATCCCTAACTTTTCGGGTTTGCATTAGGGTGAGCGACTCGAAAAGCTCATCCATAGTGCCAAAGCCACCGGGAAAAATCACAAACGCGCATGCATATTTCACGAACATTGTCTTTCGAACAAAAAAATACCGAAAGTCGACACTTACATCGAGGAATCCGTTGCTGGTCTGCTCAAAAGGCAATTCGATGTTGCAGCCCACGGATCGTGCCTTAGCCAGCCGAGCCCCTTTATTCGCCGCCTCCATTATCCCGGGGCCGCCCCCTGTGATTATAGAAAAGCCCGCATTGCCAAGTTGCCGCGAAGCTTCTACGCAAGCTTCGTACATGGGGTCGTCATCTTTCGTGCGCGCGGACCCAAAAAACGAAACCGCTGTTCCAATTTGGGCCATTTCTTCAAAGCCCTCAACAAATTCTCCCATGATTCGAAAGACTCGCCATGAGTCCATGCTCCCATTTTCGAGCCCTCCGAAGCCCTGAAGAAGACGTTCATCCTCGGTAGGACGGTCATGGGGCAGGGGGCCTACGCAACCCTTGGCGATGCGGTCATCTGATTCGTCCACGATGTGCCTCCTTTTTTGGTTTGCGGCTGGCCAGCCACCGGCCCGTGCGTCTTAGGGCTTCGTCGTGCCTGTGCGGGGGCTCCCAACCCAGATCACGATGGGCCCGCAGGGAAAGGTAGGGATTCTCCTCTAGCGCGAGCCCTGCTAGCCGCTCTAGAGAAAGATGCTTGGCTCCCGGAGGAGTGACCCCCATGCGTGAGAAGAGGAGGGCCACAGAGCGAACCAAGAACGCTGGCAGGCGCACGAATCGAGGGGCCCGGCCCATCCCCATCGCCTGCTTGTAGAAGAAGTCTCGCTGTGTAAGGGGGTGATCCATACCTAGATCATAACTATCCCCCCCTGCCGGTGAGTCTAAGACAATCCCAATAGCAACTGCGACGTTTCCCGCGTAGACCACAGGAAGCGTGTTCTCACCCGGACCGAAGAGAGGGACAACAGGACTGCTCAATAGCCCCTCAATCGCTGGGCCCAGTAACCGGTCTCGCTCACCATAAACCGCAGAGGGCCGCACCGTCGTAACAGGAAGGCCGGTGTCTCTTTCCACCCGCCTCGCCACCATTTCAGCTTCCCTCTTCGAACGAGCGTAGTGATTGCTATCCCCTGCTCCCTGAACCGGCGTGGGATTTTGGTCGTATTCGGGCGAAGAACCGCTGTAGACCGCCACGGAAGAGATATTTACGGCCTTCTGAACCCCACTCCCTGCTGCCGCCATAAGGACCCGGCGAGTCCCTTCCACGTTTACAGCCGCAACCGCATCCCACCCACGTCCTGAATACACCAACGCGGCGGCGTGCACCACGTGGGAACACCCATCCATGACAGAGCACAACCTCTCGACGCTATCGCTTACATCTCCTTGAGCCAGATGAACACCAAGGCTTTCGAGGAAGGAGGTATCCGACGTTGAGCGAACAAGCGCCACAACGTGATCACCGCGCTCGACGAGATACTTTGCCAGGTGAGAGCCGAGCAACCCTGTCGCGCCAGTCAGAAAAACCCTCATCAACCAGTGTCGGGAAACAAGGAGTCGCCACTCAAACCGAGTTCGAGCGATGGCCGACGGCACTCGTTTCCAGGAAGGTCACCGCTCAGCCAGGAATCGCTCAGCATCCCGTTTTAATACGTCCACAATCAGCGAGTGTTGGTCATACTCCGGAAGCTCTTCTTGCCGCTCCCCTTCATAAACATCCGCCAAATGACGGTAATGCAACTCCGCCTCGTCGAGCTCCCCTAACTCAATCGCTGCCTCGGCCGCTGCAGCCAGACCAAGCAGGTGGTCAGGGTTTCTTTCCAGGATCTCGAGCGCATTGTCTAGCGCAGCCTCTAGGTTCATCGCCGTCCTGTTCAGCATTGAGAGGTGAAATAGGCCGTCCAAGGTCAGTGGTCGTGCTCTCTGATAAGCCGCGATGGCCATCGGCAGAAACGCTTGTGCCTGCGCGCTATCACCCGAACTTGTCGCTTGCATAACCCGATTGAACAGCCGGTCAGCAGCCTCAATAGGTGACATATTCGAAATGTCAGGAGGGGCCCCTCCGGTGGCCAGGCCTGCAGCCGGGCGCCCCTGAACCGGGCCACTTGTGGACGGAACCGGGCCGGGGCCTGCTCGAACCATCGACAAGCCCACAAAGAGAATCAGGGCAAACATCGCTACCCCAGCGATCCACCATGGCAGCGTTTGGCCGCCCATGACAACCTCACGTGCAACCTCTCGGCGAGGGGAGCGCCCTTGGCCGGCATCGTCCCCTGCCCCTGACACTTGAGTTCCGCACTGTCCGCAGAAGTTCGAGCCGGAAGCAATCTTTGCGCCGCACTGGCTACAGAACCGACCTCCTAGGTCAGCACCACAGTCTTGGCAGAAGTTGCCGGAGGCGGGCCGACCGCACTCAGAGCATACTGGGTTTCGAGCAGACAATGACGTCACCGAATTGCGTTAAAGAGTAGGGGCCATGTCGCCATAGTCTGCGCACGGTAATTGGGCTGAAAGCCGAAGAGAACGACCGAGCCCTCACCCAACGAAGCCTCGAGGATTGCCGGCTGTCCAGCCACATGCTCCCCGCCTAGAACCCACCCCGAGAGCAGGGGGTCGCCCGAGCCATAGCGAGCCAGCACGCGGACCCGCGGGTCGTCCACAGCATAGGCCATACTCGAGCGCCAATACCAAGCGGAGACCTCCGTTTTCATCCCCTCCGCGATCTCCGAATCGGGATCGAGCTCGAGACGAAGAATCGACCCCGGGATGTAGAAGTCAGTGTTCCGCAAACGATCGGTGAGATCCGAGATTCTCAGGTCAAATACGTCGCGCAGATAATCGGTCGCCGCCTCAACAGCTATGGCGCGCCCTCCTCCCTCAACAAATGCCCTTACCTCGGAAGCCCCCGCCTCTCCAAGACCCCCGGCGTACCTCGGCGGCACTGTGCCCTCACCATGACCCTGAGCAATTGAGCGAGCACCCTGCGCCTGAAACAAAAGAACATCGTACTCTGACAGTGCTCCTCCCTGAATGTCTGCATCGTGCAGTGTATCGTAGGGCATGTCGTGCTGATCAAAGACCCAGCGTTGCCACCCTTCCGGCATGGGCTCTTGCCACGACTTGTACATAGCCACCCGCGGCCCATCAGCTGCCGACAACCGCTCTGGCAAGCGGAAGTCAAATTCGGGGACACCGAGAGGCTCACTCAGTGGCACGTCCAAACGACCGTCGACGGCAACGGCTTCGAAATCGAGCAGGTAGCCGAGCGTGTGCGCCGTCACATCATACGGCCTTTGTGGGGGGCCGCCCGGATACTCGCGCAGATCTGGATATTCCTGGATCTCAAGCATCGTGTTCGCGAAGCTCGCATAAGGCTGATTCATCGGGACCACGAAGCTCCCAGCCGGAAAGTCCACTCCATCCGCCGTGAATGCGGTCTCAGCGGTATGAACCTCCACGTCTCCCATCGTCAACGTTCTCAGTGCATACGTCACGCCGGGATCGTTACCCTGACCACTAGGAATGACCCATGCGGTTGGCCAGGTGTCCCACTTCTGGACGGCCCGTTGGTTCACACCATAGAAATTCTCAAGCCAATAGCGGCGATTGCGAGCAGCATTTGTGAGGAGGGCCATGGCTCCTGCTTTCTGATACTCGACGATGTCGGGTAATCCCCACGCCCCTCCCCCCCAAGGGCTCGGGAAGTTCCACGATCGCCTTGACGCGTTGAAGTTGCGACCTGGCCCGAGAACCTCAGGCGGAACGGTTACTGGGGTCGCCATCCGCGCCGAAGCGGTTTCCGATAAGATTCGTGCAGCGCCATGGTAATGCATGTACGCCCGCGCCGGCGTATACGCATCGTACTGCGCATTTACCACCACTCCCTTTTTCCCTTGGGCAGTCAACTCAGCCGCCATATATGTACCCAGCTGCGATACCGCTGCGGTCAGTGCGGGATCAATGTTCGGTTCCCAAGGCTCGATGTAAGGTGGGAAAAAGATGCGCGCCCCGCTCCCACCCATTTGGTGCACATCATGCACGATCTGTGGATGCCATTCGTTGTGGGCTTTCTCCACTGTCAGGATCGTTTCCTGTTGGGTGAAAGCATACCAGTCTCGGTTGTTATCATGGCCCACGTAATAATGATAGAGCCATGGCAACGGAGCGGCCTCATACCGTGTCCCCACAAGTTCCATGTACCAATCCGCGACCCACTGGAGGCCGTCGGGGTTCAGAGAGGGCACCTGCAAGAGAATCACATTGTCGAGGATCTCCCGTACTTTCTCGGAATCGGAGCTAGCAAGTTCATGCGCTAGGGTCGCCGACATCTGGCTTGCACCCACTTCCGTCGGGTGAATCCCTTGCGTTATCAGCACAACGGTTTTCCCCTCGCGCAAAAGCCACTCGAGCTCTCCCTCTCCGGAGACCGCCCGTGGATCAGCGAGCTTCATTTGAATTTCGTGAAGCTCCCCGAGTCGGGCGTGGTTCTCTGGGCTAGTGATGGTAAGCATCACAAAGGGTCGGCCTGCCGTTGTCGCGCCGAGCGTGTCTACTTCCACTCGACCGCTGGCCGCCGCAAGCAGCTCGAAATAAGACGTCAGCGCCCCCCAATCAGCGAGCTTTCGATGTTCCCCTATCTCATGCCCAAAGTGCTCGAGAGGGGTCGGGATCACTTGCCCGCCTGCGGGCGCAA
>DLTN01000047.1:23085-24949 GCA_002500925.1 Gemmatimonadales bacterium UBA7835
ATTGCCACCCAAATGGTACCAATCTCCGATGTGGGCTGCAACGGAGAGGGCCCAGCCCGACCCCAACCCCTAAAGGCCGGTAGGTTGATCAATAAAATGGGCCTGTAGCCCGAACCGATCCGCTAAATGCCGCCCAATCGCCTTTACGCCAAACGTCTCGGTAGCATAATGACCCGCTAACAGAACGGTTGTTCTAAATTCAGCCGCGTCGAAATATGTGTGATGAGAGGCCTCCCCGGTCACGTAGGCGTCTAGGCCCGCCTGAGCCGCCTCCCGAACAAAAGACCCGCCGCCACCGGTCAGTACCCCAACAGACCTCACTGATTCGGGCCCTCCCGGGAGCACCTGCACGGCCCCGCCTCCTACGGCCCCCTCGACTCGAGTAACAAGCTCCTCCACCCCTACTGCCTCCGGGAAGCTCCCGGAGACACCAATATCCCAGCCGGCATAAGCGCCCAAGCGGCCCTGGACCTCTAGCCCCAACGCGGCAGCCAGCAGCGCACTGTTCCCAACCTCCAGATGAGAATCCAGGGGGAGATGGACGCTATAAAGCCCAAGCCCAGCCTCAAAAAGGAGGCGGAGCCGGCGTTCGTGTCTTCCCACAACTGGTTCCAGCCCTGCCCAGAACAGCCCATGGTGGACGATCATCAAGTCCGCTCCAATTTCCACTGCCGCCCGAATAGAGGCCTCGGAGGCATCCACCGCGGTTGCGACCGTAGTAATCTCGCTGGCGCCACCTACCTGAAGCCCATTTAGGGCGTTCGGATAATCCGGATGCTCGTCAACCCTGAGCCAGCCGTCCAAATATTGGAGCAGGGGTTCTATTTTCATCAGATCGCCAACGGTGGGCTGGGCATCAGGTAGCCGTCCCCTCCCGGGAGGGGTTCGCTAATGGGGGCTTCAAGCCCGGTGAACCAGCACCCGCCTTTGGCTGGGTACCCTTGGTGGCCTCCGCTCCCATCTCAACTGTCCCGTTAAGCACGGCCCCCTCTTCTAGCTGCATGCGACGCGTTTTGACTTCGCCTTCTATCCGCGCTGTGCTTTTTAGCTCCAGCCTAGACGCGGCAACCAGAGACCCTTCAACGCGACCTGAAATTACCGCGTCCTGCGTGAAGACTTCGCCGGAGACAAGGCCTTTCTTGCCAACAACCACGGCCTTTCCCGCCTTTATTGAGCCACTGACGCTCCCCTCCACTCGGATTGTGCCGTCACTTTCGCAATTTCCGATCACCGTCATACCTGGCGCTATGATGGAAATCACGGCATCCCCGGGTCCCTGGTCGTTCTGGCGCTCGCGTACCATTCGGTCTATCGCCTCATTTAATGATTCGTGTAGCTAAATCTACGCCCACAAAGGGCGTTAGCACCACAGGGGGGAGCAACACTGGCCGGCGCCCAAAAGTAAGAAGGGCAAAGCGATCCACCGGCCTAGCCGGGCTGCTCAACGAACCCAAGGGGATCCACAGGCTTCCCTTCCACAATCACCTCGAAATGCAGATGGGGCGCGGTAGAACGACCAGTAGACCCGCTGAGCGCAACAACCTGGCGGGCATGCACCTCCTCCCCGCGCTCAACGAAGGTCTCGGACGTATGCCCATAGAGAGTCCTGACTCCAGAGCCATGGTCTATGACAACAAATCGGCCGTAAACGGCATCCTCTCCAACCTCAGCCACAACTCCGTCCCCTGCTGACCATATGTAGGAGCCTGATGGGACGGCAATGTCCAAGCCGGGATGGCCCCCGGCTGCACCAGAGTGAAGGCCTTGAGTCACGAAGCCGCGCTCCGAAAGAGGCCAGAAAGAAGGAGGGGAGCCACGGACGGACCCCCCTGAATAGTCGTCGGCGCCAGGTTCCGCTAAAGGG
>DLTN01000047.1:25315-27328 GCA_002500925.1 Gemmatimonadales bacterium UBA7835
TCCCGAAGCTGAAGATACTGCGCCTCCATCTGCCCAAGTTGCTGAACAAGATCCTCGACCCTCTCGAGATCCCCGCCCATGCGAGCTAGCTCGTGCTCAAGCTCAGAAGCTCGGGCTGATCGAGCAGCAAGCGGCCACCAACTGAAGATTACCAGAGACACACCTATCGCGGCTAAGGCAGCCACTAATCCAACTGCCCGCAGGGCTCGATAAGAGACGCTGAAGCTGCGCGTCTCTCGATCGCCCGACGGAATGAGGACGATGTTTAGTTGGCCCTCGTCTTTCCCGGACATCACTCGATGACGTCGCCCACGCTCAGGCCAGTCATCTGCTCAAAAAGGCGCTCGAAGTCTTTGGGCCCATGGTATTGGATCTCAATCGAGCCCTTACCTGAGCGCCCGGGCTTCACTTCGACGCGAGTGCCGAGGTATCCTCGGAGCGCATCCTCTAAGGCCCTGGTGACCGCATCTTTCTCCCGCGGCTTGCGTTTCCGCCTCGCCCGCGACGCGCCTGCGACCCGGCGCTCCATCTCCCTAACCGACCACCCCTCCTTCGCGGCCTCACGAGCCAGTGTTCCAGCAAGTACAGGGTCATCGACTGAAAGCAACGCCCTGGCATGCCCCTGGGTGAGTCCCCCGGACTCCACAAGCTTCCGAACAGATATGGGGAGCTTCAGGAGCCGAACCAAGTTGGCCACCGTCGATCGGTCCTTACCCACCGCCTTGGCAATCTCTGCGTGCTTCATATCGAAGCGCTGAGCGAGGGCCTCGTAACCCTCCGCCTCCTCCAGTGGGTTTAGGGCCTCCCGCTGCAGGTTCTCTACAAGAGCTAGCACAAGCAACGTCTCGTCATCGGCCTCGCGCACAATGGCGGGGACCTCGGTCCATGAGAGGCGCTTCAGGGCACGAAACCGGCGCTCACCCGCAACGATCTCAAAACGCCCTTCAATCCCCGGTGCTGGCCTAACTACTAGCGGTTGGAGCAAGCCGTTTTCCCGGATGGACGACGTTAGGCCATCGAGCTCGGCGTCCGTGAAGACCCTTCGGGGCTGAACCGGGTTCGGCACAATCGACTCCAGGGAAAGCTTTCGTACATCACCTTCCGTTGCTTCGGGCTCCAAGTATTCCCCCAAGAGAGCCCCGAGCCCTTTTCCGAGCCGGTCACGACCCATATTTGAAGCCTCTGTCATTCTATCACCTCTGACTTCATCCGGCGATCAATCACCTCGCTCGCCAGGGCTAGATATGCCTGGGCCCCCCGAGAAAGGACGTCGTACTGCACTATTGGCTGACCGAAACTCGGCGCCTCCGCTAGTCTGACGTTTCTTGGGATCGTAACCCGGTACACCTTTGGGCCGAAATATTCCCGGGCCTCCGCGCTAACTTGGCGGGATAGATTTAACCTTTTGTCATACATCGTTAGAAGAACTCCCTCCACATCAAGCTCCGGGTTAAGACCTCTTTGGACCAGCCGAATCGTGCTAAGAAGCTGACTCAAGCCCTCTAGGGCAAAGAACTCGCACTGAATAGGGATGAGAACAGAATCTGATGCTGTAAGGGTATTCAGCGTCAGAAGGCCCAATGAAGGCGGGCAGTCCACTAGTATGAAGTCATAGCGATCCTTTACCGTCTCAACCGCGCGCCGCAGGATCGTCTCTCGGCTAGCCGCCGAAACCAGTTCGATCTCCGCACCTACTAGATCACGAGTCGACGCAGCCACGTCCAAGTGCTCTAGGTGAACCCCCTGGTGAATCGCGTCGGCTAAGCGTGCCTGCCCTACCAAAACGTCGTAAACACTAGGGTGACCCTGCCCCTGCTGAATCCCCAACCCGCTTGTCGCATTACCTTGAGGGTCAATATCGAGGATCAACGTCCTTTTTTCGGCTACAGCAAGCGACGCTCCGAGATTGATGGCCGTGGTCGTCTTGCCCACTCCGCCCTTCTGGTTCGCTATCGCGATGACGTATGTCATTAAGGCCGCATTGAGGGTTATCGAGGGGGCGCAATATAAGGG
>DLTN01000070.1:0-2865 GCA_002500925.1 Gemmatimonadales bacterium UBA7835
GAAGTCACCATGAATCAAATCGAATGAAAGCTGGCTGCGAAAGCGAAGTCTTTCTTTCGGTAGATTTTGCGCAACCGTATCGCGATCTAGGGGCACATTTAAATTGATAAAATCGGGTGTATCATTGGCTTGCTGCACGTAACCGCCCGGCGGATTGACATAAAGAGGCAAACTCTCCCAAGGAACTATCTCGGTCCACATATCGGATCGGGAGAGCACGGTCGCGGCGGTGTCCCCTGTAGTCTCGTGGGGGAGATGTGGAAGTCGCGCGTTGTAATAGAGCGCGATGTTTCCCTGGCCGTCGGCATAGGTGAAGTTCGAGCTCGCGTGTGCACGCATACGCATCACCTGAAGCCATTCTTCTAGGGAGCCCGCCGTCATCATCTTCACCAGCTGTTCACCTCTCTGGTATTGTCCGTCTCGAGGATCGGTCAGCACATAAGCGTACCTGTCGTTCTGATGCACCACCGGACCCCAAGGGCTCCATCGCATGGTTTCAGACGATTGACCCATGCTTCCATCTGGCTCACTCCATTCGACCGTAATCGTCGAATCACGGAGAGCAACTGCTTCATTGTCCAAAACCAGATGTCCGTTTCTAGATGCATGCAGCGGTACCGCGTAGACCTGAGAGTAGCGGGGTGAATTGTTTGTGGTTGCCCACCCAAGATGCTGATTAAAGCCCCCTATGATCCCGAATGCTCCGCCGATTCGGAAATCACCATAGAACTCCAGCTCATCGCTGATCTGTACGTGTGCTTCGTAGTACCCCGCTTCCCACGATAGGTGAGGATTTCGCAACAAGATCGCATCACCCGATTCCGTCCGTGTTCCGTCGAGCGCCCACGCATTCGATCCATCGGTGACCGAATCGAAGGACCGGAATACCACCTCTGCATGACCCCACGAGCTAGGGTAGGCCGGCGCTGGCAGGTCTCTGCCCATCCGTTCCTCGTCCCGGGCAGCTTGGGCTCTAACAAATGCAGCTGCGTCTGCTCGACTCCAGGTATACACATCATTCGTGAGCGCATCTACTCCTGTGAAGTCAGGAGCTAACCACTCTGGAAATTCCCCGGGGTTCTGCCGGGCGTACTCGTTTACACCTTCAGCAAACCCATCATACGTTGCTCGAGCCCGTGGCTCGAGCAACTCGTACCTAGCCGCCGCGAGCGCATGAGCCTCTCGTCCCGCAAAGTCTCCCGCGATCGAATCTCGGCCTGTATAGAGTCCGTACTCCCCTCTGCTGCGGATGAGACCAATGGCAACTTGGTCTCCATAATCCTCGGACTGAACCCACCCCATCGCATACCCGAAAGCCTTCCAGTCTTCAGCGTATATGTGTGGGACTCCATAGTCGGTCCGGATGATCTCCACACGAGCGGACAACGCCTGCGCTGTGTCTGGATAAGAAGGCAGCCCCGGGTCGGTGAGAACTTGGGCCCCCACCGGTCCCGCCCAAAGCACCAAAAACACGATTGCCAAGACTCTCGCACCGCACGGCCAGTAAGTCATTTCCTTCTCTCCAAAAACACCTCCACGCCCCCAAGGAAAACACTCAAGATCACGCCAATACTACATCCCGGAGCAATTAAAGCAGCTATGTGGACGCAATACTCCTCGCGAGCAGAGAGTTTTTGTCGCTGCCGGCTTATCCCGCAAGGAATCCCGGCATAGCTATAAGAAGGGGGTGACGGATCACCGATCCGCCACCCCCTTTTGAAGGAGATCATTGGCTCCCTTCAGTAGGTCATCCGCCCTTCTTCTTGCGGAACGGCTTCCGTCGGTCCCTAGCTGCAAGGTCGATCTCGATCTCTTCTCCGTTGACGACCGCTTGCGCAAACTGTGTTCCGTCAAAGGTGATCACGATGTCGACCTCTTTCGTCGTGGCACCATCCGAGTTCGTTCGAACAGCCACCATGGAGCGCTCTATCGTGCCCGACAACGGGTACCGGGGCTCGGTACCACGAATCGGTACGACGACATCGTTGTAAACCGCGGACCCATCCATCGTGTGCGACCGCTCGCTCCCGTCCTCAAGAACACCGCTTTTGCTGGTATGGCTGGTGGACGTGCCATTCCACGTTCTCGTCACTTCCTCACCTGCCAGCCCGCTGGCAACCATGCTGCGTGCCCGCTGAGTTTCGGCTCTGAAGCGCTCACGCTCTACGAGCTTGGTTGAGGATGTCTCTACGTGCACCTCTTCGGTAGCTAGAGCATCATATGCGTCTTGCTCTGCGCCATCCGAGTCGAAAAACGTCACCGTCTTTGTCCGACTCCACGTGCGACCTGCAGCCCCTGTCGAAGGACGCGCGGGCGAATCCGAAGCCAAGGAAGGAGGGAAGCTGAAGAGGAATGGATCAATAAACATCCTTGCTTCCTCAATCGTGGCATCCGCAGCCAACATTGCCGCGTCAACTACCACAACATCCTTCAAACTCTCTATCGACGTAGCGTCATCGCACGCTGCGACTCCTACCACAAAAATCAACATGGCGTATCGTGCGCTCCGCCGGATCATTGTCTTCATATTACTACCCCCACCGTGAGATCGGTCACACACATCTGTGGAAAGACAGAGTACGTAACCAGCACAATCGTTAAAAACTGAATCCAACCAAATAAGACGCTTAGGCGTCCGAACCCAGCACACCCCGAGCACCTGTTCTTGCCTTGTTAGTGGGTGCGAACGTAACAGTAACCATGCACTCTGCACCACGACATTCATTCCAAGCCGAAAAGAAACGAGGGTCAGAGTTTTTTGATTTGATGCTTTTCAGCAACTGTCAGCGCTAA
This sequence comes from Gemmatimonadales bacterium UBA7835, assembly GCA_002500925.1. Lineage (GTDB taxonomy): Bacteria > Gemmatimonadota > Gemmatimonadetes > Longimicrobiales > Gaopeijiaceae > UBA2589. The sequence continues at coordinate 2,794 of DLTN01000070.1, forward strand.
TGCTGGCTCCATCAAGGAGGTCGAAATGAGATCGCTTATCTCCGCGACTGTCGTCGCACTCGTAATGGTTGG
>DLTN01000070.1:3236-8103 GCA_002500925.1 Gemmatimonadales bacterium UBA7835
GGCTACTCTTTACCTGAGTTTGACCAAACTCAGTTGCTGAACAGAGCAGCGATGAACTGGACTGTAATGTTCGCAGTCTATCTCGACGAGCGCATGGAATCGGGAGCTACTCCAGCTGAAGCGGGTCAGGCGTTCTCCGAGATCGTGGGCAGCAGTTGGACTGGCGAATTCAACGCTATAAGCCTATTCAACGCGATGTATGCAAACTGGTCTATGTATCCGGGCCTAGCTTGCGAAGTAACGACTGCGGAAGAGGACCAAGTAGAGGCTTCATGCAACAGACCCTACGTGCCCTTGTTTGAAAGCAGCGAGAATGACCTGTACGGCACTAGCCTAGAGGAGCATGAGGCTGCGATGGGGGCTTTCCAGGCAGCGATAGCTGAGCTCAAGGGATTAAACTGGGATCAGAGCCTAGAGGGAGGAAATCTCCATGTCTCCATTACTATGGACTGAATAAGAGGCATCACAAGAAGGCAAGCAACAACGGTCAGGTCGGGATTTGTAAGTGTCCTCAAAACTCGTTTTAACGTCCGTCAGACACTTCGTGAATCCTGCCTTCCTAAGGACGAAGAATTCGAACCCTGCCTCCGGGTCAGCGTCGCATGACAAACACCGGCTGGACCCAAGCCAAGTCCGACCGTGAATCCTGTACGCGTGCCCGCACATAACCGACGTCTTCGTTCAAATGAAAGACTGCCGGATTGTCCTCCGTCCTCAGCAACATCTCCCCCGATGCACCGATAAAGGTTGTCTCGTAGCCAAAATCTCGGTCCTGAGCTATATGGATTTCTATGCTTCGAGGCCGAATCGCAATCTCAGTTAGCTCAACACCGGTGCTGGCGTAGAAATATCCCGCTTCTAGGCTGGCCATGAGTTCATCAGCCTCTAGGGTGTTTGCTCGCACTGAAATCCAGCCACGGCCAGGGTTAGCTCGATCAGCGTTGAACTCACCTTGAAAATGATGCGCATCATCCACCGCAATCCCGAAGACCGTCTTGCCTCCAGTTAGTAAAACGTCCCAGATCTCCTCCACGGAAGGTGATCCGCTCCCTCCATCATTGTGCACCGTCGGATGGCCATTCCATATCTCTAGCAGCCGGTCATCCTCGACCTGAGCCAACTCTTGCGCCCCTATAGACCACAGGAAGTTGGGGTGATTTATATGCGGCACCCCCTCAACTTCACGAATTGCGTCAACATTGGCTTGAATTGTAGCGACAAGGGTTTCGGACCTTCTCGGCTCAATGACGTGAGGAATATTCAGTCCGTTAACATGCACAGCAGCTGACTCGAAACTCGACGTCACCTCTTCGCCCGGAATTAGCAGAAACTCGTCATCAGCTATGTGAGACAATGCTTCAGGGTCCGTCAAAACGTTGTGGTCGGAAAGAACTAGAAAATCATATCCATTCTCTTTGTACCAACGAGCCACGTATTCCGGCGACGAGTCCCCGTCGCTGTTCGTCGTGTGAGCGTGAGTGTTCCCCTTGTACCAACGACCGGACCAGTCCGGTATATCGAAGGCAACTCCACCGGCAAACGACGCTGATTCTTCCACAGGAGGCGAGCAAGAGCCTCCTAAAACCAACAAGGCCACCAGCGAGAGCCAGGGGAGGTCCTTCCGGTAAGTCATGGAGACCTGCTCCCTTTTTCCTCGGCTAGAAGCAATTCTGACAACTCCTCTGGAGGGTTCGCTAATTCGACAATCGCATATTGCGGATCGGCAAAAGCCGCTACCGAAAACCTGAACATCGCTCGATCGCTCATCCAATTCACATTAGGTGCGAGATGCTGAGGCCGTTCAAATCTTTCCTCTCCGATAATTTCCTGAGGCCTGAGCAGGTGCTCTATCACGTGTATATCGATTGGCTTGCCTGCAGGCATCTTCAAGCCAAGAGCTACAAAACCTTCTGGCTCTCCACGGTGTTCCGCCCACCAAGCCCCTTCAGGGTTCCTCAATTGCACGCCATTGATCGACTCAAGCACCACTCCTTCTTCAAGGTGGAACCGCATCACCTCAGCTCCTATCCTAGAGCGGACCTGGAGCTCCACGAGACGAAAGGCCTCCACCGCTGTGTCAGTAGTCACATAAGCTGCTGGCGGAAGGGCTTCATAGATCGGCGCCGAAGCGACCGGAACCATTCCAGACCGGTAACCGAATGATGACAAGTCTTTGGTGCCGTCGAACGAGGCCCGTGCAGCCGATCTAGCCCAGGCGAAACCCAGCCGATCCTCAGGGCCGGGCGAAGTCGCCCAAACGGCTTGACCTGTTCCATGCTCGTAGGCGTAAACTAGTGTGCTTGGTGCTGGCCGAGCCCTGCTCGGCTCAGCGCCGACCAGCCCGACGGCGAGTGATGCCACTGAGAGCGTTCCAGCAGCGAGAGGGAACCACCAAGCGTTCGGCTCTCGTAAGGCATTCAGGGCTGGAAGGCATAGAAGAACCATGACGCCTATCAACGAACCTATAACTCCAGCCAGCTCTAGCCTCAGGGCAAGCCAGATCAATTCAATAACCGGCTCGAGCATTAGGATAACCGGAGCAGCGAGCAACAGGCTTAGAACCCAGCCTACCGAGGTCTGCTCACGGCCTCCACGCACAGCCAAGATCAGCACCGAAAGGGCGGAAGCGATCACTGGCCACTGAAAATTCATAGCAGCCAGGGGCGCTGCAACACTGAGGGCGATAGCAAGACTGGCGGGAATCAGCAGGGAGCCCAGAGAGAGCTCCACAATAGAAATCCAGCGCCCCACAAAAGCGGCGAATAAGGCCGTGACGGACAGAACCGCGAAGCCAAGCGCGAGAACATACCAGCCCTCCTGATGGAAGACCGACCCTTGCAGCATCCCGTACTCGGGATGCAGTCCCGGCAAGACCTGCATAAGAGCGTGACCGAAGCCAAAGGAGGTGACCAGAACGACCAAGGACACTAGAAAGCCCACCAACAATCTTTTGGATGAAGCTCCACACCTCCTCGCAACAGCGACCACTAATGCCAAAAGGCCGATGATGAGACCAGAAATTGGCAGAACCCAGCCTCTCCCGTACACCACAAGCCCAAGCGCCGGCAGCGAGAAATACACAACGTTTTCGGCAAGCGTTTCAGTGAGGTCCGCGTTCCCGTAGTACTTCAGCGCACCCAGCGCGTGAATCCCATGATGTTGCAAAGTGGCTTCGGAGAGATTTTCAGGAGTATCAAAGACCTGATGGTATACATGAGCATTGTCGATCGAGGCAAAGTTCAGTCCCTGTGTGCCTGCCTCGATGAATGGGGTGAAATCAGTCCCATTAGGCATCCGCTGGTAGACCTCATACGACATTGAGTTTGCAAACGGGTGAGTGTCCCACTCCTTAAGGGTGCGAATGATCCACCCGTTCTGATCCGCCGTTTCGAACATGATCGAAGGCCCACCAGAACCCCGCATTTCGAACGACAGCACGATATCGACATCCGGCATCCACTCATGTTCGGCGACGAAAGCGCGCGCGCCCATCAGACCCATCTCCTCGGCGTCTGTGAATACCACGATGAGGTCATTTAGCAGAGGCAACCCCGTGCGAACCGCTCGTATGGCCTCTAGGGCAGCTACCACTCCAGACCCATCGTCTCCCGCACCAACCGCGATCTCCCGACTGTCATAGTGCGCAGTGATCAGGACAGCACCCGTCGACGAGGTGCCAGGGACCCTGGCAATAATGTTTCGGACTGTAGCAGAGCGCGCGCCGTCGAAACCCTGAGCGATACTCGTCGTCGTCTGCACCTGTGGGTCCAGCCCGAGCTTAAGCATCTCCTCCACGATAAAGCCCCTCACCCACGCATGCTCTGGTGAGCCAGGCGGATGAGCACGGCGCACCATCCCTGTTAGCGTGGTCATGGCACGGGCGGATGAAAACACAGAGTCTGGGGCATTCGCCGCTACGGGGCTTGGAAGTCCCGTGCGACTACTTGCAAAGATCGAGAGCAAAAACAACGCCGTCAGCATTAAAAAGGCTTGCCATCCGGTCCCCGCAATGCGCGCTTTTGATCCCCCGGAGGTCGCCGTCGCTTCTTCTGGTGACGAGCTCAGGTCCTCTTCCAGGGGCTGGCCTGCAGGGCCTCTCTCCCCATCCGAAAGGGTTCCCGGTAGCTCCAAGTCACTCATCTTGCCTTCAACCTCGTGTGAAGGTGGATCACCGCGCTAAAGCGCGCACGATCTCATCGATCGCGCTCCGGACCCGCGAGGCGGGCATTCCAGACCCGTTTGAAAGAATCGAAAAGGCCACCTCCTCGCCAGTTCCTCGCACTATATAGCCAGAGAGAGAGTTCACGTTAGAAATCGTTCCAGTCTTCGCGCGGACCCGGCCCTCCAAGCCCTCAAGCCGGCTCTCCAGCGTCGAACCCTCTTCTCCCGGTGCCGGCATAGCGGCACGAAACGCATCCCCCGACTGTGAATTGTGCATTGAGGTGAGGATGCTCACGATCGCACGGGGTGTAACCAAGTTATAGAAAGAGAGGCCAGATCCGTCTCGGGCATAGAGGTCAGAGGGCCGAACACCAACCTCCTCGACTAAGAATGTCTCGACAACCCCGAGGCCTTCTTCCCAAGAACCTTCAGCTCCATAGCTCTGCCCCAGCGCCCTCACTACCTGCTCGGTCATCCAGTTCTGGCTAGGCTTCAATATGCCGGCCACGATCTCAGACATCGGAGGAGACCTCATGCTGAACACTGGCTCCACGCGCGAACAGGGTCCGTCTTCTTCCGCCATGCTGGGTGCTTGAGCCCTGTCTCCAGAGGGCCAGTGGACGCGCCATCCACCCTCCAGCTCGACTCCGACCTCTTGAATCGCTCTGGACAGGGCAGCCACCGACTGACGCACGGGATCCCGCAT
>DLTN01000070.1:8470-10173 GCA_002500925.1 Gemmatimonadales bacterium UBA7835
CACCGCCCGCGACTCAGGCAAATAATCGGCGCGAACCCCGACACCGCTTCCCTCTGGAGCTGTCCTGAGTTCAGAGCGCACAAAATCAGTTGTCCCAACTGGCGACCAAGTCACAGCGACCGGCGCCCCCGCTGTGGAGCCTGCGGAAACGACCAGCTCAATTTCTCCCTCATCTATGGCAAATGCACCGCCCGTAGACGCGTAACCGTAGCGCAAGTCTTCAACTTCCCACGTTGGGCCAACTGTAGCTGAGTCCCACGCGGCAACGTCGACCACCAAGCTCCCGCCAACATGACGGATTCCACGATCATGTAGGCTATCTGCTATAGCGCGCATGGCCTCCGATCCAGACGTCCAATAACGATCCGACAAAGTCGGGTCTCCTGATCCACAAACCACAACATCCCCATCCACAAACGATCCATGGGACTCACCCATTAACCCCACACGGGTCTCAAAGCGATGTTGTGGACCAAAAAGAGACATCGCAGCCGCGGTTACTAGAATCTTTTGGTTCGACGCCGGGATGAACTTTTTATCCTCATTATGCGAGAAAAGCTCCCGACCAGAAGAGAGATCTACTGCGTAGACACCGACATGTAGCTGGCTGATCGGTTCTGTTTGAAAAAATCCCCGGATCGCTGAAGCGTCTGTCCCACTACCTAGAGGTAACACGCAGCCGTTGAGCGCCACGATCAGCCAAATACACAGTGCCCTCACCCTCGAACGATCTCCATCAGGGCACCCTCGAGCGCATCTAGATCATCCTCAGTATTGAAGTAGTGGGGTGAGATCCGAAGCGATCCATCCACACCCTTCTCGTCGTAGTCGATTACAGCATCTATGCGGGTTTGCGAAGACGTATTGATGCCACGACGCCGAAGCTCATAAACCAGGCTGGCTGGGTCGTGACCTTCAAAGGAAGCTGTGACGATGGCCCCTAGCTCCCGACCATGGTCCAGAACCTTGACTCTGTCCAGTGTGGAGAGACGCCGACGCATCTGAGCGGCCAGCGCACACGCACGAGCATGGATCCTGCCAAGTCCGACCTTTTGAGCATACCTGGAGGCGGCTCCAGTCCCAAGCACCAACGCCCAGGCGTACTCCCAGGTTTCGAAGCGTCGCGCGTCCGCAGCTGGCTGATAGTGATCACTATCAACCCAATCGGCTCCTCGCATGTCTGGAAAAAGCGGCTGGAGGCCAAGGTCAATCACTCGATCAGAAACGTAGAGGAAACCGGCCCCCCGTGGCCCACGCAAGTATTTCCTCGATGTAGCAGAAAAGAAATCGCAGCCCATTGCCTCAACGTCGATCGGCATCTGGCCGACAGACTGACAGCCGTCCACCAAATAGAGAACGTTATGATCTCTGCACATAGCACCCACCGCGTAAACATCTTGCACAAGGCCCGAGTTGGTGGGGATCTGAGTTACCGCTACAAGCTTCGGACGTCTCCGTTGGATGACCTCTTCCATCGCTCCTAGGTCGACTCCACCCTCTGGGGCATCTGGAACTCGCACAATTTCAATGCCGAATCGCTCTGCGAGCGACAAGTACTGTATCTGGTTGGAAACGTAATCTTGACGGGTCGTAGCCAAGACGTCACCTGACTGAAACGGTACGGAGGAGAGAGCGCTCACAAAAGAAGCCGTCGCGTGCTCGGTCATTGCAAGCCGGCCTACCCGGGCCCCAACTAGGCCTGC
>DLTN01000070.1:10554-13923 GCA_002500925.1 Gemmatimonadales bacterium UBA7835
AGCCTCAAGCTGTATGTGGCCCACGACCGCATCTAAGACCACGTCTGGCATAAGGGACGCGCCTGCGCTGTTGAGGTGCACCCGGTTCTCGAGCCCTGAAGTTTCCGATCGGTACTGCGCTATCTCATCCGCAGAGAACTGATCGTGCGACCCGCTACTTACCATACCGTTCACGTCGTCGCCTTTAGGAATAGGGTGAGCAGAGGCACCGACAATACACGCTGCTGGCGGACTAACCAAGTAGGTGTTCCAGGCCCGACGCATAGAGTTAAATACTGAGACGCCCAAACCCCAAGCAAGGGATTTGGGCGCCCAGAAACCATCCTGGATCTCGTCTGACTCGACCGGCTTACTACCTCACGGGCGGTCCTGTTCCGACACCGGGGTGGCCCGCGCCTGACGGACCATCTCACGCACATCAGCCAGCAACTGCTGTGCATCATAAATGATGCCGTCTTTGACCGTGTATTTGATGCCGCCGACAGTTTCTACTTCACCCGTGGCGTCATTCAACCGTGGCGTTCCTGTGCCATACAGCACTTTCAGATTCTCTAGGGGATTTTCTTCGACAATCACCATGTCCGCCTTCGCTCCCACCTCAAGCACCCCGAACTGGAGATCGTTCTCCATGCCCTTAGGCTTGTGTAGTTGAAGCGCCCCGTGATAGGTAGCGGCCCTGATAACCTCCAGGGGGTTGAAGCCAGCCTCTCTCAAAAGCTCCAACTCTCGGATGTAGTCAAAGCCATAGATCTTGTATATGAAACCGGAGTCAGACCCGGTGGTGACCACGCCCCCAGCGTTCTTGTAGTCGTTCAGAAACGTCATCCATTTCCGATAGAACTGCTGCCAGTGATACTCATCCTCCGTCGTCCAATAAAACCAGTAGGACCCATGAGCTTCACGGCTCGGCTGATAAAAATCCCACTGGCTAGGAAGCGTGTAAGCCTCGTGCCACTCTGCTTCTCTGGCTCGCATGACATCCCTGCTTGCTTCGTAAATCGTCATCGTTGGATCAATACCGAAATCCAGCTCCAGGAATCGGTCAATCAACTCGTTCCAGGCTTCAGATCCGGGTTCGGCTGACTGGTTCCACAAGCGGCCCACCTGGCCGAAGCGATGCTGCTCGTTCTGATAGTTGTAATCAGCCGGATAGTCCTGGATTGTACGACCATCGAAAAGAGCCTCGAAAAGCCCGTAATAGTGGGTCATCATATCGAGGCCGAGCTCGGCGGCATCGAGTGCATTCATCCGCGCAACACCAGTTTGCGCCAAGTGGGCTACCGTACCCAGTCCATGCTGATGGGCCTCGTCAATTAGAGCCTCCATGATCGCCGGTGGATACGAGGTCAGCTTGAGACCATCGATGCGTGCGCCGTCCACATCCACATTGGCCGCCCAGCGAACCCACTCCCTGGCCTTTTCCGGCGAGTCAACAGCTCCACGGTCCCACGCCTCACCTGGACGAGCATATGTGAACATACGAGGCGCTACAATCTCGTTTCGCTCAGAAAGAGCCTTCTGCTCAAGCCCCCACATCATCGGGCCGTGCCCGACTCCTCGTGAGGTGGTGATACCGTTGCCCATCCAAAGCTTGTGTACGTACTCCGCCTGGGGAGCCTTGCCAGCACCCCCAGTGTGTGCGTGCATGTCCACAAGCCCCGGCAAGATGTACATGCCAGACACATCAATCTCTCGTGTCGCTCCATCAGGTCGTCGGCTTTCATTAATCGGTGCCATCGGGAAGCCTACGGCTCGGATCTCAACAATCCGGTCGTTCTCAACTACGATGTCGACAGGACCGAGAGGAGGCCCACCCGCACCATCAATGTAAGTCCCACCTCTTAGGATCAGCCGCTCGTGGGGACCGTCCCCCTCATCTGCGCCACGCGGGGTTGTTTCTTCCATTCCTGGCTGCTGCCCAGCGAGCCCGGAGCTTGAGATCAGAACTGCGGCAAGCGCGCCCAGTAGCAGCCCCAGCGGATGATGCCTCTTCATATTTTCCTCCGTTTACCACTTTCGTTTCCGCCATCTTGAATGGCGGAGAGAATCGACAAGATCACGGAGGGGCAAGTATTGCGCCACGGCAGCTTCACAAACCATTCAACCTTCCGCGGGTTTCTTTCGGTGTAACTGAGGCCCTAAAGAGGCGATATTTATTAGCGCTCAAGAAACTCTGTGCGCGCTAGAGAAACACTATTCCGAACGCCCGTGACTGACGCCAAGAACGACATTCCGCCAAGAATTCTTGATGAGGCACGCGCCCTCCGCTCGGAGTTAAGGCGTCACGCTCGACTCTATTATCAGGAGGCACGCCCAGAAATCGGAGATGTCGAGTATGACCGACTCTTCTGGCAATTGCAGAAGCTGGAGGACACATACCCAGCACTTGATTCCCCAGACTCACCAACAAAGCGCATCGGCGCACCACCACAAGACAAGTTCAAGACGGTAGACCACGTCGCTCCGCTCCTCTCACTCGACTCATCGGAGAAAGCCGAAGACTTCATCCGTTTTGATGAGCGCGTTCGGAAAGCACTCGGCGCAGGCGTGGAGAGCCGCTACATCCTTGAGCCAAAGCTGGACGGCGCATCGATTGAGCTCGTATACGAAAGTGGTGTGCTCGCTCGTGCCGTGACTCGCGGCAATGGACAACAAGGGGAGGACGTCACTGAAAACATTCGCACAATCCCCACAGTACCGCTTCGCCTTCTGACTGAGACACGCCCAGCTCCTGAACTGCTTGCTCTGCGCGGAGAGGTCCTGATGTACATATCAGACTTTGCTGACTTTAACGCCCGACTCGCAGCTTCTGGTGCCGAGCCCTATGCATCACCTCGCAATTCGGCTGCTGGGTCGATCCGCCAGCTTGACTCTCGTGTGACGGCATCCCGGAAACTGGATGTTCTCGTATACGATGTACTGGCAGTTACAGGAGTCGCCTTCGAGTCGGACCGAGCCGGCGTAGAAGCAATCCGCGAATGGGGTTTTCGTGTCCCAGAGCGCATCCGCACGACCACTACGGTCGACGAGGTTCTGGCTTACCACGCAGACTACAATGCGAGACGCGACGACCTAGACTTCGAAATAGACGGAATCGTCATCAAGCTTGACGATCTCGCTGCTCGGCGCGCGATGGGGGCTACTTCCCACCATCCTCGTTGGGCGATGGCGATGAAGTTCGCTCCCAGACAAGAAATCACCGTCATCGAGAAGATAGATATCCAGGTCGGTCGAACGGGGGTCTTAACACCGGTCGCTTGGCTGCGCCCAGTAGTTGTGGGTGGAGTAACGGTCTCACGAGCATCGCTCCACAATCGTGATGAGCTTAGAAGGAAAGATTTGAGGGAAGGAGACACCGTGCGAATTCAG
>DLTN01000070.1:14243-15085 GCA_002500925.1 Gemmatimonadales bacterium UBA7835
GGGCGGGCGACGTCATTCCCCAAGTGGTTGAAGTAGTTGAACACCAGCGTGATCGGACGGAGCCCTTCGAGATGCCCAGCAGGTGCCCCGTGTGTGAAAGCGAGGTCTACCAAGAGGGCCCCCGCACTATCTGCCCCAACCGCTTTGGCTGTCCCGCCCAGCTCAAAGCAAGAATCATTCACTTTGGCTCCCGGTCAGGTCTCGACATCGAAGGGCTGGGAGAAGAGACCGCTAACCTTTTGGTCGATCAAGGACTCGTCAGCCAGCTCGGTGAACTGTTCGACCTGACCCCCTCACAGCTAGTCGAGTTCGAGGGTTTTGGCCAAACATCTGCTGACGCGCTCGTCAACGCCATCGACTCAAAACGCTCCCCCGATCTCAAGCGGTTTCTGGTCGCACTAGGAATTCCGGAAGTCGGCGTTACTGTGGCCAGGGCACTGGCTGAACACTTCGGGTCATTCAGCAATGTACGAACCGCTAGCTCTAAGGCCTTAGTCGAAATCGACGGAATCGGCCCACGCATGTCGGAAGCAATCACCAGCTTTTTTGCAAACGAGCAAAGCCGCAAAGCTGTCGAAGAGATTCTTGGGAGAGGCGTAACGCCAAAAACTCTGGAGATTGCACCCAGTATTGACCTTCCAGATCTCGGCACTGCTGTCTTCACAGGAGCAATCCCGGTACCGCGGGTCATCGCCGAAACCGCTTGGCGTTCTATTGGAGGTAAAATTTCTGGCTCAGTTTCCAAAAAGACAGCGTTTGTAGTCGCAGGCGAAAAAGCGGGGTCAAAGCTGTTGAAGGCGCAGAAGCTCGGGGTCGAAGTTCTTAGCTTCAAGCAATTCCTG
>DLTN01000070.1:15512-16185 GCA_002500925.1 Gemmatimonadales bacterium UBA7835
AGGCCAGCATATCTTCTGGTAGCCTTGTGATTGAATTTCTCGCGGCGTCCTAGATGTGAGCATCCGACAGAACGCAGTTTTGGAGGCTATTGAGCGATGGACGACTGCGTCGATTATCGATCAAGAGACCGCTGACCAACTACGCTCGGCCGAAAGCAAGCATGACCTCGCAGCAACCGCTCGCCTTAGCCAATACGTGCTAGCGACATCGGGCGCCGCCGTCCTGCTGATAGCAGGCGGGGTGTTCCTCGAATGGGCTTGGCCAACTCTAGATGATGTGGGTCGCACCATCACCCTCGCTGGAACTGGGGTCGCAGTATCTGCGGCAGGCATCACACTTGAGGCCCGAGGCCGCTGGGCTCCAAGCTCTTTTGCTCTCCAGTTGGCCGGAGTCGGGCTTCTCTTGACCGCATACGTTTGGTCGGAGCGGGCTTGGCCTGACCAGTCATTGTACGCAACGATATTCGGGGCCTCAGCTCTGTTTGTTCCTGGGACTCTTATTTGGAGGTCGGTAAAGAGTCGTAACGCACTTCTTCCAGGGATTCACTTTGCGGCAGGCTTGGGCTTCCTAGCAATCTTCTTTGATCGCTCGACGCCACTGTCCGGCGACTCGATCATTTGGGGCTTAGCCGGCGTGCTTGTTCTCACCACTATGATCTTGGGTCGGCTTCTT
>DLTN01000074.1:0-17849 GCA_002500925.1 Gemmatimonadales bacterium UBA7835
TCTGACCAGATGGAAGCATCTGATAGTGACTCGCATCAGGAGGAGACTGAAGAAAGTTCGGACTCCGATGGCAACAGCGACTCCGGAAGCTAACCCTAATCCTGGACCGCTGACTCACGGACACTCGGTTTAAGCGGTTGCGGACCTAAAAACCTTTTGGAGTGCCAGATGACCGCGCTAGAGCGTGACGCGTTGGCGTGGATTCTTGGAATCCCGGATTCAAGCGACTTTGTACAGGAGCACCTAGGTACCAATTGGTACCACGGGAAGTCTGAGAACACTGAGCGATTCGCTGATCTTCTGTCGATTGCGAATCTAGATGAACTGCTCGGACGCTTTGGTGTTCGGCATCCGTCGATCAAACTTGTACGGTCTGGAAGCGCCGTTCCTACGGCAGAGTACCTCTGGCGGGATCGCATGGTCGATCCTGCCCGTGTGGCGCAGCTGTTTTCGGAGGGAGCGACGGTCGTTTTCGGTGGCCTCCACGACCGACACGAGCCTGCACGTCGTCTTTGCAACGCCGTCTCACTTCAAGTTTCAGCGAGGACTCAGACCAACATCTATCTGACACCTCCTGGGTCACAGGGTTTTAGACCCCACTGGGATACTCATGATGTTTATGTATTGCAGATTGAGGGGTCGAAACGATGGAGGATGTATGGTGGTGGTCCTGAGCTTCCGCTCAAGGATCACAAATTCGACCCAGCGCGACACCAGGCTGGAGATGTTGAGAGCGAGTTTACTCTTGAGACCGGTGAGGCGTTATATGTGCCTCGTGGCTGGATGCATGCTGCGGCCACGACTGATTCCACATCAGTGCACATTACACTGGGAGTCATGTCCTACACTTGGGCTGATCTTCTAGCAGACTCGCTAAGTGAGTTGGTAGACCGAAATTCAAGCTGGAGAGAGAACGTACCACTTGGATTCGCTGCAGACGTTGGGTTGGACAAGGAGTTAGAGGAAGAGCTGTCTCGACGAATCCTGACTCTTTCGGGGGAGATGGATCTGCACGCCGTAGTACCCGCGCGGGCCGAAACTTTCGTAGAGCATCTAAGGCCACGGGCGACAGACTACCTGAAGCAGGTGGTTCATGCGGATGAAGTTTCGGAGGAAAGCCGAGTCTGCTGGAGACCGGGCGTGCCAGGGCGCATAGCACTCCGCGACGGTCGTGTAGCTCTAATCAGTAGAGGACGTGAGGTCGATTTTCCATCCGAGGCGAAGACGACTCTCGAGTGTTTGTTGAGGGGTGAGATAATTCGAGCTGGAGAAATCTTAGACGGCCTCGACTGGTTGAGTCGGCGGGTTATCCTCAAAGCTCTGATACGAGAAGGTTGGCTGACGGTGACGGAGGAATCATGATGCTTACTATGATAAAGCGCGCTAGCCTGCTCCACGTCTTGGTGATCGTTGCGTGTAGTCCGCCTGCGGTGCAAAGCAGTGGACGTGATCTCGTTCCCCCGGAAGAACCAATGATTGACTCAACTAGTGAGCCCGCTCGAACGGGGATACTGGTGATGGCACATGGGGCAGGACCTGAGTGGAATGAGACAGTGCTGGAAGCAGTGAAGTCCTCGATGGATATTCTTCCTACTGCGGTCGCGTTTGGAATGGCAAACCCCTACACCCTGCGATCAGGACTCGACGAACTCCAAGATCAGGGTGTTACGAAGATCGCAGTGGTTCGAATGTTTTTGTCTGGAGAATCATTTCTGGACCAGACCGAATACCTCTTGGGTCTTTCCGAAGAAAGGCCTGAACAGTTTGTCCTCATGGGCCCAGCTGCGTCCGATCCTGGAGCACGTATTCCGCTGGAACACTCAATGGAAATTGCGACGCACGAGCTGGGTATTTTAGACTCGCATTACGTAGGCGGTATCGCGGTAGATCGCGCAGCGGCTCTAAGCAGTGACCCTTCGAGAGAAGCTGTACTTCTCATCGCTCATGGCATGGGTGACGATGGAGAGAACGATAGAGTGCTTGCTTTATTACATCGAGCTGCTGACCAAGTGACAAGGGCGGGATACGCCGAAGTTGAGGTGGCCACTTTGCGTGAGGATTGGGAAGAGAAACGTATTTCTGCAGAGGCACATATTCGGGGTTACGTGGAAGATCAGATAGGAACAAATAGCGTTCTGGTTATCCCTATGCGCCTCTCTGGCTTCGGTCCATATGCGGATGTGTTAGCTGGCCTTGAGTATCATGCGGGTGAAGCGCTTCTTCCCCATACAGATATCGGGCGTTGGGTCCTTGATACGGCAAATGAGATAACATGCTCGACCGGTTGGGGTCCGATCAAAGATACCTGTCGGCCCTAGCTACTAGCTCACGAAAGGGGACTAACGGTAACGTCCCCATCCGTGGAGCATAGGAACCCTTTAGAGTTGGCAAGGTCTTAAGTGTCTCTAAAGCCCTGACCACCTTGATGGGCTCTAGGCACTAAAACCGTTTTACGTTTCTAAGGCCTCACTCGCTATGTAACAAATGAGTATTAGGAGGTCTAATGCTCGCCACTCTGGACTATGTGATTCAAATATGATTCTTCGCTTAGCCTCATTAACGGCGATTCTGCTTTTCGCAGGCTGCGCCTCGGGAGGCATGGGTGCCACAGTATCTGACACTCGACCAGAGACGAATACTGAGGTTGAGTTAAAACCGGATGTGATAAGTGGGGGGGCGGTGGTCGAAGCTACTACTCTGGTATCAGCTCCAGACGCATGGCAGCTGCTTGACCTAGCAGTTGATGGGGTTCCTGGTGTAAGCGCGAACCTTGCTTATGAGGAATTGCTCGCGGATAGAACAGCGGCCCGGGCCGTGGTGGTTGCTGTAATCGACGGTGGGATTGATACGACACACGTGGACCTCAGAGAGAATCTTTGGGTCAATGAAGACGAAGTGCCTGGGAATGGAGTCGACGACGATAACAATGGGTATGTCGACGATGTCTATGGGTGGAATTTTCTCGGTGGGCCGGATGGAAACTCAGTAGGTCATGAAACGCTCGAGGTTACGCGGCTTCATGCAGATTGTCTCGCGGGTGAAGCATCTCCGATCGAAAAGACCTGTCAGGACTTAGCGGCCGACTATGAAGCCGAAACCGACGAGGTGAATCAGACGCTCGATATTCTAGATCAAATTGAGGAGGCATATGCGTTTGCTTTACCTGTTTTGCGGGGAGCCGGAGCAGGGCAGAACCCTACGAAGGAGAGCGTGCGACGGGTTTCTGCTGTAAGGCCTGACATTTCTCAGGCTAAGTCACTCTTCCTCCAACTCGTCGATATATTGCCCGTCGAGGACGTGCCCGAAGCCAGGGAAGCCTATGAGGGTCTTAGAGACTATGGCCTGAATCTTGAATTCCGGCCGCGCGAGGACATTGTGGGTGATGACTTGTCGGATGGAACTGAGCAGGGATACGGAAACCCGGATGTTCACGCTACAGATCCTCGCCACGGAACACATGTCTCAGGGATTATCGGCGCAGTGCGTGGAAATGGTCTCGGGATTGATGGTATCGCCACCAACGTGCAGATCATGGCGCTTCGTGCTGTGCCTGACGGCGACGAGCGCGACAAGGACGTAGCCAACGCGATCCGTTACGCCGTGGACAATGGGGCGCACATCATCAACATGAGCTTCGGGAAAGGGTTTTCTCCCCGGAAAGTTCTGGTGGATGACGCTGTCCGTTACGCCGATGCTCACGGGGTTTTGATGGTTCATGCTGCGGGTAACGACGGCGAAGATATTGACGCAGGTGACAATTTCCCGACTCCATTTTTCAATGACGGGTCCCGTGCTCGTAACTGGATTGAGGTAGGCGCTGCTAATTGGCAGGTCGACAGTCTTGCCGCAACCTTCTCCAATTATGGCCAGAACACCGTAGATCTATTTTCACCTGGGGTGGACATCCTCTCTACTGTCCCAGGAAGCGAGTACGAACGGGAAGACGGAACCAGTATGGCTTCACCTGTTGTGAGTGGAGTAGCTGCCTTGCTCATGGCGTATTTCCCCGATCTTGATGCATCCGAAGTGCGCAGGATCCTCCTCGAATCATCAGTGAAACGCCAAGAAGATGTCCTTGCTCGACCAGGCGATGGGGCAAGGATCCCTTTCGGTAGGCTTTCCGTTACAGGTGGAGTGGTCAATGCCTACGAAGCTGTTAAGGCCGCTTTAGCTCGCATGTAGCCTCTTCGTATTATTGAGACTTGGCTAACGCCATGCTTCTACGATGTCTTCGGCGATCAATCCGAGTGTCGCTTCCAGGTCGAAAAAGTCCCCTGTGTTTTGGTTGGTGAAGACAGACACAATGCTGGGTCCACCCTCGTAGAAGAGTATCCCCACATCATTTCCGGCGATTGGAGGCCAGTCTCCGGTTTTGTGAGCTACGCTCACCCCCTGTAATCGCACTCGTTGTGGCAGGCGACTCGTGTAGAATTGTCTCGTCAGGATCGAAATCATTTCCGCACTCGCCTCCTCATCAGCGAGTTCAGCGTTCAGAATCTGTTCCAGAAGGCTGGCCATTTCACGGGCAGTAGTCCTTCCCAGCCAGGAGGTTGAGTCTCCTTCGAAGGTGAACGACCGCGTTGCGGCGGCGTCATCGTCCGGAAAGCCAGCTTCAAATACCTCTCGGTCACTCATTCGCGCGTTTTCAGGATCATCCAGAACCCACACCTCTCTGAACAGATCGCCTGTGGTCGCTTTTAAGCGGGTTTGGCTAAATCCCTCTTCCTGGAGAAGGGCGTTTACACGATCGAGGCCAACGGCTTTGATAACCATGTCGGTCGCCGTGTTGTCAGATGTGATGATCATCTGGGTTACCAGGCTTCGAAGGGTAGGGTTCAGTCCATGTTCGAACGTCTGGATCAGTCCGCTACCCCTTCGCATGTCATTTGGACCTACTGTGTAACGTTCTCCTAAGTCTAGTCTGCCCGACGCGTTGTCTTGAAAAGCCTGAATCATCACCGGAATTTTGATCACGCTTAACGTGTTCATCGGAAGGTCGGCTCTTACTGCTATCTCTCTACCCGTTGGGATGTGTTTTGCGTAGATCGAGCTTATGGCATCGAGCCCGTCCAAGCGCGCCGCGATTCGGGATTGCAGGCTATCAGACAGCGTTTCTTGCTCCGAGGAGACCCCGGCTTCGCCTGAGCAGGATGCTATAGAAACGAGGAGCAGTGCGCTGAGGGTAGCGTTCAGTTGCCATTTCATGGCGTTTGTCTCCGGACAAAGAAAGGCGAGAAGTGTTTTACAAAATACGATTGATGTTGATGGGTTTGCGAGTAAGGGTAGAGAGAGAAAAATATGCTCTGCATGAGCTGGCCTCATTGCACTTCAGCAAGGCATGTGTTGAGCCTAGCAACTGTTGGAGCGATTTTACGACCCCTCCAGTTCGATGGGATCCGATCGCGGTTGTCTGAATGCTTCTATCACATTAAACGAATTAACCTGCCATAGGCGGAACATTGATGGGAATCAGCCGATGAGTGTGGACCTTCGTGGGCGTCACTTCCTCAAGCTGCTTGACTTCACCCCTGAAGAAGTAGCTTACCTCTTAGACCTATCTGCGGAACTCAAAAGGTCGAAGCAAAGCGGCACCGAAGAGCGGACCCTCACAGGTAAAAACATTGCCCTGATTTTTGAGAAAGGTTCTACACGTACTCGATGTGCGTTTGAGGTTGCCGCTCTGGATCAGGGTGCTCATTCGGTTTATCTCGGGCCGACAGGAACCCAGATTGGCATTAAAGAAACCATGAAAGACACAGCTCGCGTGCTCGGACGCATGTTCGACGGGATCGAGTATCGTGGGTTCGGACAGGTGCAGGTAGAGGAGCTTGCTGAATTTGCGGGCGTTCCTGTTTGGAATGGTCTGACAAACGAGTATCACCCAACCCAAATCCTAGCCGATGTGTTGACCATGCGTGAGCTGGGCTCGGGTGATCTTGGTGCCACCAGCTACGCCTATCTTGGGGATGCGCGTTTCAATATGGGCAATTCTCTGATGGTGGGTGGTGCATTGTTTGGGATGGACGTGCGGCTAGTAGCGCCCGAACCACTGTGGCCAGATGAGGCTCTCGTGGAGCGCTGCAGGAGCTTAGCCGCGAAGACTGGTGGTTCAGTTTTAGTGACCAGCGACGTTTCAGCCGGAGTCGAGGGTTGTGATTTCGTTCACACTGATGTTTGGGTTTCTATGGGAGAGCCTGAGTCGGTGTGGGAGGAGCGCATCAATTTGTTGAGAGATTTCCAAGTGAATGCTGATGTCATGTCAGCGACGGGAAATTCCCAAGCAAAGTTCATGCACTGCTTGCCAGCATTTCACAATCGAAACACCAAGATCGGTGAAGAAGTGTTTCAGAAGTTTGGTCTTGATGGGCTTGAGGTAACTGAAGATGTATTCGAATCCGATCAGTCTGTTGTCTTTGATCAGGCCGAGAACCGCTTGCACACAATCAAGGCGATCTTAGTGGCCACACTAGGCTCATCCTAGGTGCATGAAGGTGAAGCGTGAGTTGAGTTGTTCTATCCCAGATCGTAGGGTCAGAGCATGATTGATGGATCAAGCTCGGACCTCACGGAATGGGACGACGATGACTTTGGTGCGGATCTAGCTGATTCGGTAGAGGTCTTCTGCCCGTATTGTGGGCAGGGAATTGATATCGGCGTAGATCAGGCGGGCGGTGAAGTCCAGGAGTACATCGAGGACTGCCAGGTCTGCTGTCAGCCGCTCAGCGTTCGTGTGACGGTCGGCTGGGATGGCACAGCGTCGGTGACGGTCGGCACACTCGACGAGGGTTAGTTTCGCATCGGTTCTGCCGAGGATCAGCCGCGAGGTGCGAAACGATAGTGCGCTACAAGCCACTCGGAGCCGCCACGATACCCGAACAGCTCTTCGCAGGCTAGGAAAAACAGGCGCCAGCGGTGGAACCACCGGTCTGCTTCGCCTCCATAAGTCTTCTGCAAAACGTTCATCACGGGGCCGCGCTGTTCCTCTAGATTCTCACGCCATGCTCGTGCCGTGCGTTCGTAATGTGTTCCGTTCACCTGCCAGTCTTTTTCGATGAAGAGGTCCTTATCGAAATACTGGAATAAATCGAAGGAGGGCATAATACCCCCTGTGAAGAAGTAGCGACCCATCCAGTTATCGTCTCCTTCCGTCTCGAAGGGATATGCGTAATCGCGATGACAGAAGACATGGACAAAAAGACGGGCATCTGGTTTCATCCATCCACAGATCCTATGGAGGAGGTCACGGTAGTTTCTCATGTGTTCGAACATTTCGACGCTGACGATGCGGTCAAACCTTTGTTGTAGTCTAAGGTCGTTCATATCCGCTGTGATCACACGGACGTTTTGAGGTGCTCGTGCCTCTATGAATCGCCTCTGTGGCGCTGAGTTCGAAACGGCAGTGATCCGGGCATTGGGGAAACGTTGGGCCATGTGCAGTGTCAACGAACCCCATCCACAACCGAGTTCGAGAATCTCTTGGCCGTCAACGAGATCGGCTCGCTGCACGGTGAGCCGAAGCATCGCTTCTTCCGCTTCACTGAGACTTTCGGTTCCTTCGGGCCAGTATGCGCCGCTGTATTTAAGATTCGGCCCAAGAGTTAGCTCAAAGAATTCTGCGGGCACTTCGTAATGCTGCTCGTTAGCTTTTTCGGGTAGTAGGGCGATCGCACTTTCCTTTAAGTGCGACGCAAATGCACTCACATCCGGTCCTTGCGATGCGTCCAGAAGACGCTTTGCGAGTAGGCGTCTAATACCAATTCGAAGGGCGGGTAGGGGGACCAGCCCGCGTTCAGCCAGGTTTATTCCGAGGCTGTTCATGGTATGTGTCTCCCGAGTGAGGGCAGGTCGCCTAGATCCGGCAAAGCAGCTTTGGGCTTCGCGTAGAGGAATTGAAGAGAACCAAGCGCGGCCTCGTCGAACCCCCCTTCGCAGTAGCAGAAATAGAACTCCCAGATCTTTTTGAAATACTCATCGAATCCTTGGGCTTCGATTCGGTTCCACCGCTCTAGGAAACGGGCTCGCCAGTGTCTCAGGGTCTCGGCGTAGTGCGGGGTCAGGTCTTCCAGGTGAACAAGTCGGAGATCTGTTACTGATGCGGCAGTTGAAAGTGCGGTGATAGACGGGATGCAGCTTCCCGGAAAGATATATTTCTTGATGAAGTCGACTTCCCTCCGAGCCGAGTCGTAGAAGCGGTCTTGGATCGTTATCGCTTGAATCGCTGCTAGTCCATTAGGGGAGAGAAGTTGTGCGCACTGGCTGAAAAATGATTCGAAGTAATGGTGTCCAACCGCCTCAATCATCTCAATAGAAACAAGCTTGTCGAACGTTCCCGTCAGTTTGCGATAATCTTCGAGCAGAATTGTAATGCGATCACCCAGCCCAGCTTCTTGGACCCTAAGGTTCGCGAGCGCGTGCTGTTCCTCTGAGATCGTCGTGGTTGTGACTCTACATCCGTAATGCTGAGCTGCATGCAGAGCGAATCCTCCCCAACCGCTGCCGATCTCGATCACGTGATCCTCAGGGCTGAGTGCCAGTTTCCGACAAAGTCGGTCATACTTCGCTAGTGATGCTTCCTTGAGGGTCGATTCTGGTTTGTCGAAGATTCCCGCTGAGTACGTCATGGTCTCATCTAGGAATTCCCTGAAGAAATCATTTCCTAGGTCATAGTGCGCCCGAATGTTACGTCGGCTTCCGGCTTCAGTGTTTCGGTTCTTGGAGTGCAGTAACTGTCTAAGCGGCTGAGCTAAACGGGCCATCCCAGTCTCCATACCGTCAAGCACTTCTCGGTTGCACACAAAGAGTCGCACTAGAGAGGTTAGATCTTCGGTTGTCCATATCCCTTCAGCGTAAGACTCCGCTGCCCCGACATGGCCACCAAACGCGACCGCTCGGTAAAAGCGCGGATTCAAGATGGTGACGGTGACGTTAATGCTGCCCTTTTCGCCGTGCACTGATGTGTGCTCCCCATCAATCAGGGTGAGACGCCCCCCCTTGAGTGTAGCAAGCTTTGACCGAACGGAAGTTTCAGCGAGTCTGTCGAGAAGGCTCATTGAGTGCTGCACCTAGTGGGAGCGTTTGTCGGGGTGAACGAAAAATGGAACCCGCTTCAGCAACAGACGGAGTGCCTGCCAGTAGATGCCAATAACGACTTGAGCGGTCATTAGTGGATATAGGATTAGCATGCTTGCGAGCGCCGAGCCGGTGATTTCCTTGCGGCGGAGTGAAAGAGTAGCGTCGAACAGTGTCGGCGACTCCTCATCCGTTACCGAGTGGTTAGCCATGTGCACGGTTAGAACGTCTTCGGGTATGCTGAAGCGCCAAGTGTACGAATGGTCCATGCCCATAAATGGCGAGACGTGGAACGCCTTGTCGAACAGGTGATCCTGCTCTGTTACTTGCCTGTGCACTTCGGGGCCCTCTATATCGGGTTGAAGTTGCGTTGTTATTGGCCCCGACACTGCATAAGTGTGCCTTTCGCCCCATGGAGTGTTCGTGATCTCGGACAGAATAGTTTCGACCCCTACTCCGTCTGATCTAAAGCAGTAGTAAAATGTCACCGGATTCTGTACGTATCCGAAGTATCTCAGGTGTGTAAGGACCCGAATCGGACCGGAGGGCCTCTGACCGGTTAGTCGTTCAGCCTCGGCTCGAACCGCCTCCTCGATAGGTAATGAGGGATCTCCCAAGTAGTCGGCCCGGCGGAACCATGCCAATGCCGGACGTTGCGCTGACCAGAGCCAACGCCCGTCAAAGACCTGATCAAGCTCGCTCAGGTCTAGATACATCATGAATATCCTATACGAAAAGCGATGAGGCCTAGGTTGATAGCGCGTGTGGCGGATGACCCCCGTGTAGATTGCGCTTTCCATCACACGGCGCTCAGAGTTCTTTTTGATCGAGGCTGCGTGTGATGATCTTTTCATAGCGAGATGCCGAAGTGCTCCGCTACCCGAACGCCACTGCGAACCCCGTCCTCGTGGAACCCGAATCCCCAGTAGGCTCCGCAATAGTGTGTTCGATTTAAGCCGCTGATTTCCGAGTGGCGCTCTTGTACTTCGAAGCCTTTGCCCGTGTAGACCGGGTGTTCGTATGTCGTTCGGTATAGGATCGAGTCGGGGTTAATCGAGTCGGTGGCATTAAGGGTCACACAGTAGGTTTCTTCTGTATCAAGACTTTGCAGGAGGTTCATGTTGTATGTGACGGTTGCGGGCCCAGCGGTATCGCCACTGATGTGGTAATTCCATGAGCCCCAAGCGTTCACCCGCTCAGGCAGCAAGCTCGTGTCGGTGTGTAAAACAACGTCGTTTTTCTGGTAGGGTAGGGAGCTTAAGAACTCCTGTTCCAGCGGTGTCGCGTCGTCGAGAACGGATAGCGCTTGGTCCGAGTGGCACGCGAACACTATTTCATCGAACCTGTTTCCGTTGACCAAGACGTGGTCGTCATACCGGGATACAGATGTCACAGGGGTGCCGGTTTGGATACGATCACGGAAAGGTCTTACTAGAGGAGCCAGATACGATTTCGATCCCCCAATGATTACTCGCCATTCCGGGCGGTCATCCACTGTCAGCATTCCGTGATTTTCGAAAAAGCTGACGAAGAATGCGGCGGGCATCTCCAAGACTTGATCGCGTGGAACCGACCATAGCGCCGATCCCATTGGTAAAAGGTAAAGTTCGGACAGCCATGATGAGTAGCCACTGCGACTGACGTACTCACCGAGTGTCATCTGAGCTGCTTCATTTCGGATCGCGCTCGCAGATTCACGATTGAAGCGAAGAATGTCGAGTAACATCCTGTGAAACGAAGGTCGTAGCAGGTTTCTCCGCTGGGCAAAGAGCTGTCGCAGGCTCGAGCCGTTGTACTCTATCCCGTAACGATCGCACTTCACACTGAAGCTCATGTTTGATGATTGAGTCGGGATACCCAAGTGCTCAATTAAGCGCGTGAACAGTGGGTAGTTGCTCTCGTTGTATACGATGAACCCGGTATCAATTTGGAGTAAGCTTGAGTCGGCAGCCGGGATGTCGACGGTATGCACATGACCACCGATTCGATCACGGGATTCGAATACAGCGACCTCGTGATGGGGATGTAAAAGGTGAGCGGCTACGAGACCGGACACGCCGCTGCCTACGACTGCGATCCGCACAGGTCAGGTTCGCTGGAGAAGACGCTCGGGCGGTTGCCGTAGATCCCTGATTATTCGGAGCTTTTCGAGAATCTGCAATCCGTAGTATGTAATATCCACTTCCCACCAAAAGAAACCTTGGCGGGCTGCTCCGGGATATCTATGGTGGTTGTTATGCCACCCCTCGCCAAAGGTTATAAGCGCCAGCAGGAGACTGTTACGGCTGTCATCACCGGTATCGTAGCGTTGGGTGCCCATCTGATGCGCGAGTGAGTTGATGAAGCAGGTGCAGTGAAATAAAGCCACGGTGCTTATGAAGAAGCCCCAAACTAGCAGCTGCCACCCCCCGACCAGAAAGAGTCCCATCGCGAGAAGAAACGGGACGAAGACATCAAAACGATCCAGGAAGCGAAGTTCAGGATACTTGGCTAGATCCGGCACTGCGTCGAAGTTGGTCGGGAAGTTACCTGGGGCTGTGATCCACCCCATGTGAGCCCACCAGAAACCGTGATGCCGAGGCGAGTGCACGTCATTCTCTGTGTCCGAGTGACGATGGTGGTGCCTGTGATGAGCGGCCCACCAAAGAGGCCCTCGCTGAGCCGAGCTAGCACCAATGATGGCGAAGGCAAGCTGTGCTGGTCGTGAGGTCTTGAAAGACCGGTGCGAGAAGTAGCGATGGTAGAACCCGGTTATTGCAAACATTCGTACAGCGTAGAGTGCGGATGCAACGGCTATCGCTGACCAGCTCCACCCAACCCAGATAACCCCTAGGCAAGCTGCATGTACCGCGATGAATGGGATCACTCGGAACCAGTCTACCACGGTCTTGTCCGTCATCTTGTCCTGGTCGACTGCTGCTGTGTCGAACCAGAGAATGAGCGGTTTGAGGATCTTCAAAAGTGATGCAGTCATACCGTGCGTCGGCGGGAGTCTAAGAGTATGACACAAATTTATAGCAGATCTGCTGCAATATCATGATCATCCACCGAACAACCCACTACAGGGAAGACAAAGAACGGGGAAGCCCGTGCTCCTTTTTCGGTAGACTTTGGGAGGTGTTAACGCTCAATAGGGATGTGAACTATACGACTTTGTACGTGACAGTTCTGTTTAGTGCCTGCCTCTTTGCCGCTTACCCGGTTGTAATACTTGGGACTGAAGAGCGGCTCTAAAACCGAGGAGACCGATGAGTACGACAGCGAACAGAGAAGGGAGTCGTGTGTCCGCCTTTACGAGCCAGAAGTAGTGTAAAACACCTAGAATGCCGGCAAGATAGGCCCCGCGGTGAAGGACACTCCATCGCTTTCCTAGTTTGCGGATTGCCCATCGCGTTGAGGTGAGCGCCAACGGAAGCATGACGAAAAGAGCTGCCATGCCTGCGGTAATAAATCTCCGCTCTAGGATGTCGGCCCACATGTAGCCGAAATCAAAGATGTTGTAGAAGGCAAACCAGATGACAAAATGAGCACTCGCGTAAAAGAATGCGAAGAGGCCGAGTGGTCTGCGCAGCTTGATTAAGAGATTCCATCCAGAGATACGTCGGATCGGAGTTATTGCTAATGAACACAAGAGCAGCACCAGTGCGGTCATGCCTGTCCACAGCGTCAACTTCTCCACGGGGTTTACACCCAGAGATCCTCTTAGGAGACTGCTGACTAAATAGACACCTGGGGACAGAGCGCTTACCCACAAGATCGTCTTGATCGCGAATAGGGCGCGCTTCTGATTCATGTTCTACCGTCCGACGCGTCTTGTCAGTGCCTCGACTATTTCCAGCGCGCGAGGTCCATTCCGGCATAGAGGTGCTGCACTTGATCTGTATAGCCGTTGAACATCATGGTGTCGAAGTCTTTCCGGAAGCCCGGTAGCCTAGTCTCCCTCGCCTGACTCCAGCGCGGGTGACTGACGTTTGGGTTCACGTTCGCGAAGAACCCATACTCATGGGAGTTTTGTACCTGCCACGTGTTGATCGGCATCTCTTCCACAAACCTGATGCTCTGAATCGACTTAACCCCTTTGAACCCATATTTCCAAGGAACCACTAGACGGAGTGGAGCCCCATTCTGGTTAGGGAGATCAGCTCCATATAATCCGGTGGCGAGGATCGTGAGTGGGTGCATCGCTTCGTCCATCCGCAGACCTTCGATGTAGGGCCAGTCGAGGATGGGGAAGCGCTGGTGGGTCATCTCTTCGGGGCGTACGATGGTTTTCATCTCGATGTACTTAGCCCCTGGTTGAGGCTCGACCTTGTTGATGAGTGCCGAGAGTGGGAATCCATACCAGGGGATGACCATTGACCAAGCCTCTACGCAACGCAGGCGATAGACCCGATCCTCCATAGTGATACCAGAGAGCAAATCGTCTAGCTCGTATTGACCAGGTTTGTTGACCATGCCACCGATCTCCACTTTCCAGGGCCGCGGCCGGAAGGCGCCAGAATTTTCTGCAGGGTCAGACTTTCTGGTACCAAACTCGTAGAAGTTGTTGTAGGTGGTGATCTCTTCGTAGGAGTTCAGTGGCTCATCCATCTCGGACGTCATGGAACTGAAGCGTGGGTGGAGTTCCTGGAGTGTTGTCTTTCCCTGGAGAGCTCGAGGGCCGAGAGCTGTGCCGAGAACTCCCGCTGCTGCTGCCTTCTTGACGAAGTGCCGTCGATTGAGGTAGGTGCGTTCCGGGGTGATCTCTGAAGAAGCGATATCGGGTTTGCGTCTGATGATCATGACGGTCTCAGGCTTGGGCTGTGTTGCTACAGTCGTAACGATTCATTGAAGCTAGTTATGGCGATCGGTTTTTTACCCGTATTCCTTGGTCGTGTATTTGTTCCTAAGAATCTGAAGTGAGCTCAGCCGCATATCGCTGCTGCTCCACCTGCTGCGGCCTCCAACATTTCTACGAAGACCTTTACTGTGTGATATCCCATATCCCGATCATACCACTCCATCTTCTGTGCATAGATCTCTTGGCTGGAAAAACCCTCATCTAAAATCCAGTCCTTCAAGGCAGGTGGCCGTTCAATGAAACAACCGACTTCGTCAAAGTCCTCATCTAGGAGGAGAATAGTAGGTGTCGATGCTCGCCCATCTAGTGTGCGATGGGACTCCATGACGCTGAGGCCGGTAGTCGGATCGACCACTCGCATGTCGAGCCCGTCCACCATGTCAACTAGCTGAGCTAGATAAGGGATCGTGCTTACTGAGTCCGAGCATGAATCGATAGCCACGGCCAAAAGTCTCCAGCTCCCGCCAACCGCTTTCGCTCGAGCAAGGAGACTCAAGTCGATATCCTTTGCTTTTTCGGTGTTACCGATCCAGAGCTCGGCTCTCCGCTTCGCTGAGCTAAGAAACTCAGTGTAGGGGCGGCCCGACTCGTATATGCCTTGCAACTCATTGTCGAGTGTCGAGGGCGACCGGGCTACATCACTACAAACGACACTCGGTTGTTCTAGGATCCCCCAAGACAGTAGAGCAGCGACGGCCAGAGATATCATGGTCTGGATGCCTTCACGAGCCGGAACGTTGTTTGAGTTTGCGATCGAAAAAAGACAGCGTGGCTTCGAATGCTGAAACCCAGTTGCGGTGCAGGAGAAAGCCATGCACTTCGTCAGGGAAGATCAACTGCTCGTACTCGACACCACGGCGAGACAAGGCTTCGGCCAGATCGACCGTTTCAGAGAAAGGGACATTCCGATCATCATCTCCGTGAATCAATAGGACCGGAGAGGTCCAGCCGTCCATGAAAGCCATCGGCGAGGAGGCATATGCGAGTTGGCTGAATTGAGGATAGTCTTTGGGGTCATAGGAAGGCCGAAAGCCGTTCATGACGACGTTCCAGTCATGGACACCATGGATGTCTACTCCTGCAGCAAAGAGGTTTGATGCCCTAGCAAGGCCGAGTGCGGTTAGGTAACCGCCGTATGATCCGCCCCATAGGCCGATCCGGTCCGGGTCTACATCATCTCGTGATTGCAGGTAGAGCCCTGCACCCAGTACATCATTGAATTCACTGGCCCCTGTAGCTCCGTAGTTTTCAGCCTCCCGGAATTCCATTCCGTAGCCGATCCCGCTTCGGTAGTTCACCGATAGGACTACGTATCCGGCATTCGCCAGAGCTTGGTTCATAGCGTAAGTGTGGTGGTAGTACCCGCGGTGATGGAAGCCAAGAAGCATTTGGCGGCGCGATCCACCGTGAAAGAAGAGCACAGCCGGAAGTCTCTCGCCGGCTACCGAGTTTGCTGGCATGAAGAGTTGGCCGTGTATTTTCATCCCATCTGAGGCGCTGAAGATCACCTCTTGTGGTTCGACCAAGTGTCCTTTTGGGAAGGAGTCCGGGAGGCCTGGACTAACCCGATGACGTTGTCCGTCCATAAGGACGACCGTGTGAGCAGGCTCCTTACCCGAGGCCGCGTGAAATGCTACGGTACCGTCTCCTGTGATCACTGCCCCCCATTCGAGGCCCGTGCCTGGTGTCACTAATTGGGCTGATCCTCCGGATACGTTGACACGCCATACGTGCTTCCGGTCTACGTCGTTCTGATTTGAATCGTAAATGACGGATCTGCCGTCCGGTCCAATCGATGCGAACTGTACTTCGAAATCACCCGGAGTAAGAAGGGTAGGTTCTCCACCTGATAGAGGGATGCTGTACAGATGCTTCCAGCCATCCCCTTCCCAAGGGAATACCAGACGGTCATCAGCTGCCCACCAGAGTTGGCTTGAGGCACTTATCCCACTGAAGACGCTCCCGACCCCTTCCGGTGCCCTCCAAACCCCAATTCCATTGCCAGTTTCAACATTAGCTACGCGAATCGAAAAGGGGAGAGCTTCACGGCGAGGGGCGAACATATGCACCACGCGCTCGTTAGGCGTCCGAAGGAAAGCGATCCGGCTCCCGTCGGGACTCCATACCGGGGACGAGTCATTGCCGACACTCGGATCGAGGTAGGTGATGCGGTTACCCGCGAGGTCCAGGACTCCGATAAAGGCGTGATCACCCCTGTTACTAACGAATGCCAGCTTTGACCCGTTGGGTGACCAACTTATGTCCCCCGCGTTACCGCGAATCTTGGCGATCCTCTGGGGCTCAGCTTCAGCTTCGAGGTCAAGTAAGAAGATTTCACCGCTTTGCGCGTATGCGAATTTCTTGCCATCTGGGGATACTGTAAAATAAGAAGCGGAAACGACATAGGTGCCGACACTTCCACTAAAAGATGACTTCCAGATTCCGCGTTGCTCCTCGCTTGGTGAGAAGAGTGGGTCTGGGACTTCACCTTGTCGATTTGGTGCACCACCACGCACCCAGAATACTTGTGAACCGTCTGCTGAGAAGGTCAGCCCTGACAGTTCTTGTCCGTCGTCTCCGGTATAATCAGTGAGTGGGCGTCCCTGCCAGTTCGGACCCTCCGCGACCCAGATATTCCGTTCACCCTCGCGGTTTTCGATCCAAGCGATGCGATCTCCAGTTGGGGAAGCCACTAGTCCCGAGGCGAAGGAAAACGACAATACTTCGTCTATTGAGAATGGATTCTGCGCGGCCGCAGGGACCGCCAGGAGACTTAGGATTACTCCTAAAACAGGTGTGATTGTGGTCCAGCGGGTTGAACTCACACTGGAATTCCGTTCTTGGCGACGTCGCTCATGATCTCGACAAAGCGATCTAACTCGGAAGGGGTGGTGTAAACACTTGGACTGATACGCAGTCCTTGGAATTCCGCGTGATTGATGCTCACGACAATGATGCGATGGCTGTTCCAAAGATATTCACGGAGAGCATTGGGCTCGATTCCGATTACCTCGACGTTTGCAATTCCGCACGCAAACCCAGGCTTTTGGCTAGTGTGCAGTCGCACGTTGTCGTGTTCGAGCAACGGGTTAGCCCAGTAGTCCCTGAGGTAAGTGAGACGCGCAGCTTTCCGTGCCGGACCGAGGCCTTGATGGAAGGTGAGTGCTTCACCGATACAGAGATAGGGTGCTTCAGGGTGAGTTCCGATCTCTTCAAATTTTCGAATATCGTGGTCCCGGGACTCCGGGGCCGCCATCAGGGGCCATACGTCTGCGATCTGGTCTTTCCTCACGTACAGAAGCCCTGTCCCATGAGGTGCGAAGAGCCATTTGTGCAGGCTGCTCGTGTAATTGTCGACGTCGAGTTCACCAATATCGAAGTCAAAATGTGCTAAGGAGTGTGCACCGTCGATTAGTAGGGGGATCCCATGACGGCGTGCCATAGCGGTCAGTTCTGTAACTGGAAGTATTTGTCCGGTCAGATTTATCATGTGACAACACAGGATCAGCTTCGTCCGATCGGTTATCCCTTCCTCAAAAAGCCGCACAATCTCCGCCGGGTCTTCAGCAGGCACTGGGATCTGTATCTGCTTGAGAACTATACCCTCGCGACGCTCTCGTTGCTGAAACGTCGTGATCATCCGCCCGTAGTCTTGAGTCGTCGTCAGGACTTCGTCACCGGGTTGTAAGTCGTACCCAAACTGAAGTATCTGAAGACTTTCCGAAGAGTTACGCGTGAACGCTACTTCTTCTGGGTCTACCCCCCACTCGCGGGCCATCCTTTGGCGCGTTCCTTCTCTCTGCGGCTCGAGGATCTGCCACATGGTGTAAGTTGGCGCCAGGTTCGAGTAATCTTGGTGCCGCTTCATCGCGTCCTGGACCAGCTTTGGGCTGGGAGAAACTCCACCGTTGTTTAGGTTGACTAGAGTCCGGTCGACAGT
>DLTN01000074.1:18236-26365 GCA_002500925.1 Gemmatimonadales bacterium UBA7835
CCTGGGTGTGATCCCAGATTCATGGCGATATCGATCGCTTCGGCACGTAACTCCGTTGGTCGGAATGAAATCCCTGCGGCTGCGGCTGCGGCTGGAACGGATAGCGTGCCTAGGAAAGAGCGGCGACTCTGCATAGTTAGGTCCTCAATACGTGATGGTACGGTTGCATGGTACTGCCGGGCTTCGGCACTGTCCAACAATGTGCCTAGCCTTCGTCCGGAGAGCTCTCTCTCGTAACTCTCGAAGTCGATCCACAGATTCATGGGTGTGTCATCTTTTGCTATTCTATACGCCCGGAACAATCGCTTGAAGAGGTTGATAGAATTCAAGCGTCCACAACCCTCTTTCCTTCTGAATTCTTGCGCCGATCCCTATTCTGGTCTGGTCATGTTTGGTGGGGTATCGCCTTTCTGATCGTATGTCTGGCCACGTTCCTCGTCCCTTCGGAGGCGTATTCTCAGGATCCGGATTCGATCCCACCTGATTCAGCAAGAGTTCTAGGAGGGATAACGGTCAGGGTCGCGAGGCCTGCCATCACGGTCGGGGGAGCGAGCGCGGTTGTGCTGGACATAGATTCTCTTGGCGGGATGCCTTCTCCGTCGATGGACGAGGTGTTGCGCTCGATGCCCCTCATTCAGATCCGACAGAACAGCCGAGGAGAGGTGCAGCCGGCACTTCGTGGATCGGAGGATCGACAGATCACGATCATCATGGATGGGGTACCACTGAGTATTGGATGGGATCACCGCACTGATATGTCCATCATTCCACTCACTGCAGCGCGTAGCGTAACCCTGGTGCGTGGACTGTCTTCGATTCTGTATGGTCCCAATACCCTAGGCGGTGTTGTGGAGGTAGATGTGGCTCGAGGTCCGGGCCATGTTGAGGCGGTGGATCCTTTCTCACTCGGGTTTTCGATCGACGAGACGGGTGCGAATAACATGTCGGTTACGGCAGGCCGTTTGATCTCAGGTACGAGCCATCAATGGGTCGTCCGCGGAGGTGGGGGCTTCAGTGATCGCAGAGGTTACCCTATCTCTGGCGAGGTTCTGACAGACAAATCTTTGCGCGCTCAGTTTTTGTCTGACGATGCCTTGCGGCTTAACAGCGATCGGCGACGATTCGACGGCTTCCTCAGTGCTAGGTATCTAGATGAGGACGGGGGTTGGGCTTCCGTTGCTGTGTCCGGGTTTGATTTGGAACGAGGGGTCCCTCCAGAAGCACATCAGAATAAGCCTAGGCTTTGGAGATATCCCGAGCAGAGAAGGATGATTGCCGCGGTGACGGGTGGTACAGGTCAACGGGTAACCGGTTGGGGTGAGGGTGACCTTGAGGCTAGTATCGGATTCGATGTCGGACATACTCGGATAGAGCAGTTCAAAACAGTAGGATATAGGGCCATCGAAGAGACCGAAGATGCCGATGACAGGGTGATCACCGGCCGTGTCCTCGGAGAACATACGCTTGGTGCTGACGGTGCGCTGAGAGCCTCTGCGACCATAGCAGAGGTCTCCCATGATGAAGTGCTCACCCAGACCAGTTCAGGTTCTGCTGAGTTCTCGTACCAGCAGCGATTATGGAGTGTCGGGCTCGAAACTGAGTTGAGACCTAGTGCTAGAGGTCTAACGACGATCACGCTGGGAGTTTCGCATGACGGCGCGAACACCCCGGAGTCTGCTGACAAGTCAGCTGTGGATGCCATGTCGGACTTCGGCCTTCGAATGGGTCTTAGCTCTTTGGTGACTGAGGGCGCACTCGTACATGGGGGTGTGAGTCGTCGTTCCAGGTTCCCATCCCTTCGAGAGCTATACTCCGGTGCCCTAGGTCGCTTTGAGCCCAACCCTGACTTGAAACCTGAAACGCTATTCGGCACCGAGGCTGGCTTCACCGTGACCGGATCCAGCGGTGAGATCCAGCTTGTGGGTTTTCACCAGCGGCTCACCAATGGAATCGTCAGGCGGTCCTTCAATGACGGGGTTTCTGGTCCGCGGTTCCAGCGTGTGAACCAGCACGAAGTTCGCAGTTCTGGGATGGAACTGCTCCTCTCCGGAAGCATTGGAGGGTCGACCATGACCGGAGACCTAACAGTGCAGAGTGTGGATGGGTTTGATGTAGATGGATCAGTCGTTGATCTCGAGTATGAGCCGGCTGTAGTTGGAAAGCTCGGTTTCGACATGCCTATCCCTGGTCAGATAAGCTTAGGAGGGGAAGCTCGTTATGTCGGCGAACAAAAGTGTGAGAATCCGGAGGTTGGTGGGCTTCAGGCACTAGCGTCGAGCACGTCGTTTGACTTCGGAATCCGACGGGGGTTTGACGTTAGTCGTGAGGGCATCTTGGGTCGACTAGACGTCTCTGCATCGGTCAAGAACGTGACGGACAGTGCGATCTATGATCAATGTGGGCTCCCTCTGCCAGGTCGCCTCCTCCAAGTCCAATTCCGTATCCGCTAGCAGCTAACTAACTTGCCAAGATCATGGCTGGCTCCAGCTGTGAGGCATAGGCAAGCCTCTTTCACTCAATAGTTCAATGATTCGTCTCACCTTCCTCGGTACCGCAGCGTCCAGACCGACCGTCGGCCGGAATGTGAGCGGCATCGCTGTCCAGCGTGAGGGGGATCTCTTCCTCTTTGACTGTGGAGAGGGAAGCCAGAGACAGATGATGCGCTTCCAGACCGGTTTCGGAGTGCGCGCTATTTTTATCAGCCACACTCATGCCGATCATTTTCTCGGCATCACGGGATTACTGCGAACCATGGCGCTCCAGGACCGAACCGACCCGATAACGATTTATGGGCCCCGAGGTACGGGACACGTCCTGAATTCTGCCGTGGTTCTAGGTAACGATCGAATCCCTTTCCCTGTAGAAATTGTGGAGTGCTCTGCAGGGGAAGGTTTGAGCGCGGGCGAGTATGAGATCTGCGCGTTCGATGTCCAGCACGGACGAGGTCGTGTGGCCGTGGGGTGGGCTCTGATAGAAGACGAGCGTCTCGGACGGTTTGATGTTGAGCAAGCGAGGGCGGCTGGTGTTCCCGAAGGGCCGCTCTTCGGTTCTCTACACCGTGGCGAGGATGTTGAGGTCGGCGGACGCACGGTTCGTGCGGCCGATCTCGTAGGATCTCCTCGGCCGGGTAGGTCTCTGGTCTACACGGGTGACACACGACCTTGTCGGGAGACCGTCGAGCGGGCACAAGGTGCGGACGTGCTGGTGCACGAGGCTACGTTTGCCCACGATGAGTTCGACCGAGCCCGTCACACGGGACACTCGACCGCTTTGGAGGCTGCTCAAGTAGCTGCGGAAGCAGAGGTGGGCGCAATGTATATGACGCACATTTCAGCCCGATATTCCGATGATCCGCGTCCGTTGGAAGAGGAAGCCCGCACGGTTTTTCCACGGTGTAGGGTTGCTCGTGACGGTCTAGTGCATGAGATCGCCCTCCGATCGGGAGATGAGACAGTTATGGAACAGACTTCTGCATGAGTGCCTTTATATCCGGTTACGCAGAACAAAACGAATCCTCACGCGACAATCCAGTCCTCCGGCAGGAGCCCTATTCACCCTCGGAACAACGCAAGCGCTGGGAAGTTAGGGCCGCTCAGTGGCGGGCGCGTGAGCTTGCGCAACTTGTCTTTGGCGATGTTTCAGATATGGGTCTGTCTGGAATACGAGGGGGGGGAGAAATGCGTGGCCTACTGAGGCTAGACGTACCATTCGACGATTTGTGCAAGCATCATGATCGAGAGGCTCGGTTTATGGCGGCCGTCTTGAACGATCCATTACTCTCCGCCGTTCCTTTGCTCTATGTCATCGGGCCCGACAAACACTAAAGACTGTTTCCGGAGGAGTCTGGAGAGTGAACTGGGCGATAGACTTGGGGGAGCGGCTTTGGGCCAGCGGGGGCTAGAGTGAGGATTCGAGTTCCGGGTGATAAATCCATAAGTCAACGTGCACTCATTCTCTCTGCTCTTGGTAGTGGTACGAGTCGACTAAAGGGATTGCTCTGCAGTGGTGACACAGAGTCAACTTTGAGTGCTCTGCGAGGTCTGGGGGTCAGAATTCCGGATATTCCTCGGGACGGCTCCGAAGTGCTCATTGAGGGCGTTGGGCTAGGAGGCTTGAAAACACCTACTCATGCCCTAGATCTCGGAAACTCTGGCACGGGTGCGAGACTCCTATTGGGCACGCTTTCTGGCAGTAGCTTGAGCGCAACAATAGACGGAGACGCCTCGCTGCGGATGAGGCCGATGGCACGAGTGACTGAACCGCTTGAACTAATGGGTGCTCGGTTCCAACAACTGGGTGAGGTCGGCCGTCTTCCTCTAACGGTCCGTGGATGCTCTCGCCTCAAGCCACTAGAGTGGAACAGCCCGGTCGCGAGCGGCCAGATTAAGAGCTCGTTGCTGCTTGCGGGCTTAACAGGGCATGCACGCATTGTTGTTACGGAGCCTCTGGAATCTCGTGATCACACTGAGAGGTTGTTCAATGCGGTTGGGACTACTGTAATCGGAGAGGAGATAGATACTGGATGGCGGGTAGAGATGCCGCATCCACCCGATGAGATTGGGCCACTGGATTTCACGGTTCCTGGTGACATTTCGTCCGCGGCGTTTGTTCTCACTCTCGCCGCTCTTGGTGGGGCTGGAAAAGAGTTAACTATCGAATCTGTGGGACTCAACCGAACGAGAACGGCTTTTCTTGATGTATTGAGTCGAATGGGTGTCGATATTGAAGTGCATGATCGAACTCCGGAGGGGTTCATTGAACCTCGAGGAGATTTGGTCGTTAGGCCTGGTGACTTGCGTGCCACATCAGTCGGTGCTGCCGAGATACCCAGCCTGATTGATGAGATTCCACTGGTCGCCGTATTAGGGGCCTGTGCTGAAGGGGAAACAAAGATTACCGGAGCGGAAGAACTCCGATCTAAGGAGAGCGATCGTATATCAGCCGTAACGGAAAACCTGAGAGCCCTTGGGGTTGTCGTAGAGGAGCTCGACGACGGGCTGATTGTCCAGGGCGTTCCTGGGAGGAAGCTTTCTGGCCTTGTAAATGCTTTCCACGATCATCGCATCGCAATGTCTTTCTCAGTTCTTGCGGGAGCCACTGGCGCTTCGATTCATGTCGCCGATTCGAGGGTGTCGGACGTTAGCTTTCCAGGGTTTGACCGACTGATTCAAAAGCTGACCGAGAAAGCCGGGTGAATGCATGAATAAATCAGCTCAGCTAGTTGTTACACTGGATGGGCCTGCGGGGTCTGGAAAGTCGACAACCGCCAAAGAGGTCGCCCGGAGGTTAGGCTTCAGGCACCTCGATTCCGGAGGGCTATACCGAGCACTGACGTTAGCCCTTCTTGAGGAGGGTATACCCCTCACGCTCTGGGCCGATCTGACCGATGAGGATATGAACGGTCTCCCAGTCCGTGTCTCTTCGGAAGACGCTGAGTTCTTGATTGAGGTCGCGGGGAGAAGGGTCCAAGCGGAGCTTCGTAGTCCCAGCGTGACAGCGCATGTCGCTTTTCTTGCAAGCCTCCCTGCAGCCAGGAGGCGCTTACTGCGCTTGCAGCACATCGCGGGAGAGAAGGGAGGACTGGTGGCGGATGGTCGAGATATGGGCAGCGTAGTATTTCCGGACGCGGACGTGAAAGTCTATCTAGTGGCCGATCTTCATGAACGAGCGAGGAGGCGTTTAGAGGAAAGTGGTATTAGTCCGAGTAATGTCGAAGTCGAGCGTGAGTCCAAAGTGATCGCGGAGCGTGATCGTCAGGATTCTGAGCGGGAGCTCTCCCCTCTTCGTGAGCCCTCGAATGCACATCTGATAGACACGACGAGACTTAACTTCAACGAACAGGTAGAGGAGGTCGTTGCGCTCGTGAAGGCTTCGTATACGGATTGACGCTTGTATTTACCGTTCCTAGTTTTTCCTGCTAGGAAGCGAATGTTTCCGAACTTTATCCTAGAAGGCCTAGGCCTTTCTTTCCCCCAAACCCGGTCCCAGCAGTATACGGTCCGGTGACATAGCACCTGGTCTCAAACGCGGGTGCGAGAAGAGTGATGAGCGAGAACGAGAATCCGACCCCCGAGGCTGAACCTGCCATCACGGATGCCGGCAATGAGGCTCCCTCTGAATCTGATGAACTTGCCGAAGGTGAGGAAGTCATTGTCGATGCAATGACGGGGGAGGTTACCACCTTGTCTGCCGAAGAGGCAGCGGCTGAAGAAGCTGCAGAAAAAACCCAGTCTGCGGTATCAGTCCTGGATGTTCCTGAGGGCATCTCTCCCGAGTTGGTCTACGACCCCTACGGCGAAGAAGTTCTTTCAACGTCCAAAGAAGATTTTGAAGCGCTTCTGGAACAGTTCAGTGGAGGCTTCCAGGCGTTCCGTGAGGGTGAGATCGTTAATGCCACGGTTCTGCGCGTGACTAACGCCGTGGTCATACTCGAATTCGGTTTCAAGTCGGAGGGTTCGGTTGCCGTCGACGAGTTCAAGGACGCACCGGTCGAAGGTGAAGAAGTAGAGGTTCTCCTTGAGAGCTTGGAAGATGATGACGGAGTCGTTGTGCTTTCCAAAAAGAAGGCCGACTTCTTGCGCGTGTGGGAGAAGATCCGTGAGGCGCACGAGGCTGACCGTCCGGTCAAGGGGACATTGGTCCGTAAGATCAAGGGTGGGGTGACTGTTGATCTCATGGGTGTCGATGCCTTCCTGCCGGGTTCTCAGATAGCTCTGCGCCGAGTCCCGAATATTGAGGACCTGATCGGAGAGGTATATAAGTTCAAGATCATCAAGCTCAACAAGCGACGTCGTAACATCGTCGTGTCGCGCCGGGTAATTCTAGAAGGGGAACGCGAGAAGAAGCGCGAGACGCTCGTGAAAGAGCTTCTCGTCGGGCAGGTCCGCGAGGGTACTGTCAAGAATATCACCGACTTTGGTGCGTTCATTGATTTAGGTGGACTCGACGGCCTACTCCACATCACGGACATGTCCTGGGGCCGCGTAGGGCACCCGTCTGAGATGATTGATATCGGTGCAAAAATCGATGTTAAGCTTCTCGATATTGATTGGAACCGTGAGCGGATCTCGCTAGGTCTTAAACAGCTTCTTCCTTATCCATGGACGGACATCGATAAGAAATATCCGGTCGGTGCACGTGTGCGCGGTCGTGTGGTGTCGATCACCAACTACGGTGCCTTTATTGAACTAGAGAAGGGTGTGGAAGGCCTAGTTCATATTTCCGAGATGTCTTGGACACGGAACGTCCGGCATCCATCCAAGGTTGTATCCATTGGTGAGAACATCGAGGCCGTAGTGCTTAAAGTCGATGCGGGCGATGAGAAGATCTCTCTCGGCATGAAGCAGATCGAGGAAGATCCGTGGCTCGCTTTACCGGTGAAATACCCGACCGGTACAAAGCTCGCGGGTGTGGTACGGAACCTTACGTCGTTCGGTGCATTCGTTGAAATCGAGGCCGGCATAGATGGATTGGTCCACGTATCGGACATGAGTTGGACTAAGAGGGTCGAGCACCCATCGGAGGTTGTCGAAAAGGGTCAGGACGTTGATGTCATGGTACTCGACGTGGATGCCGAGAATAAGCGCATAAGCCTTGGCGTTAAACAGCTAGTTGAAGATCCGTGGCCGCAAATTGCCGAGCAGTTTAGCTCCGGCTCAGAACCTGAAGGAACCGTAGCGAGATTGCAGGACAATGGGTTAGTCGTCGAATTGGGAGATGAAGTCGAAGGCTTCATCCCGGCTTCTGGAGCCGGTGTGGACGATCCAGAACTCCTCGATGAATATTACGGGAGAGGTGACGCACTATCACTGAGAGTAATCGAATCTGACGCGACGAACCGACGTATCACGCTCGAGGTGACGGAGGTGCCGGATCGCAAGACCCAGGAAGAGATCGAGGCTGCGCGCATCGCTGCTGTTGAAGAGGCGGCAGCCTTGGCGGCTGCTCAGACTGAGTCCGAAGCGGAGAGCGACGACGATTTCCGTCTGCGTCCGGGTCAGAAAGCTGATGCTGTTGAGGAGGCGGAGGCGACAGAAGTGACTCTAGCGCCGGCGGCCGAACGAGCTGCAGAACTCCAGGCACAAGCCGCTGCAGAAGCAGCAGGTAATGATGCTGAGCCGGTCGAAGAG
>DLTN01000011.1:0-976 GCA_002500925.1 Gemmatimonadales bacterium UBA7835
GATCGACTGACTCGAGAGCACCGAGCGCCTCACTAGTCTCAGGCGGCAAGACCGAACGACCACTCGACTCATATGTATCCCACGCACGGATGTACCAGTCGGCGTCCATTAGCGTCTGCTTCATGAGGGCCGTGGTGCCCATAGTCGAATTCGGATAGGAACCACCGAGTTCGAACGAGCGCTGAAACCCAATCGCTTGAATCATGTCCGGCACCAGCACCCTTTCCCGTACTCCAGCATCCCCAAGATTCACGACCGAACCAGTTCCACGGAAGATTCCCTGACCGGGCACGGCTAGTGCTGTTCCGAACCCCTGTGAGCGTAGCGCAGCTCGGCGTTGAGAGTCGTCCTGAAGGTTCGCGGTCGTGCTGAACCACGCCCGAACCTGAGGATTCCAGTGCGTCGGGCCGACGTCCCCACCTTCTGGAACAGCGTCCATACCTAGGTCGGCATGAGCGTCAATGAAGCCCGGATAGACCGTGTGACCACTAAGGTCCCAAATGCGAGCCCCTGCCGGCGCTTCTCCGCCGCGCGACACTTCTTTGATGATACCATCTCGGATAACTATGGTCGCGTTGTCGAGCACCTGCCCTGGCGCCTGGACAACCCGCGCGTTCGTTAGTGCGTGGTAACCCGTTCCGTTGTCCCGAATTCCCTCCACAGGCTGGGTGCGCGTTGCCTGCTGGGCGTTCAATCCACCCGCAAGCAGTAGCATTAGGGCCAGTCCGAAAAGGGAGGTTTGGTGAAGCCGTGGTCTCATGCCTAAAGACCTCCAATTGAATGGAACGCCCATGACCGATCTTCGGCACGAGCAACTCGAATCGACGAATTCTAGGAAAAGAGAATAGGGGCCATGGATGTTACCGGCTACCAACAACCACAATAAAGCATGCCTACAACGCTCTTTTGGGCGATCCCAAAAGGAATTTACGTTGGGACCTCTAGTCCCAAGCCTAAGGCCTAATCTGACCCTCAC
>DLTN01000011.1:1338-29285 GCA_002500925.1 Gemmatimonadales bacterium UBA7835
GCATGAAGCTTCGACGTGGAGATTCCGATTTCGGCGCCGAGGCCAAGCTCTCCCCCATCCGCAAATCTTGTACTGGCATTAACCATCACAGTAGATGATTGGATTGCAGTAACAAATCGGTCAGCTGAACTCTTACTGTCCGTGACAATTGCCTCGGTATGGCCTGACCCAAACTCGGCTATGTGCTCAATCGCCTGCTCCATATCATCGACAATTCTCACCGCGAGTATCAAGTCAAGATACTCCTCTGACCAGTCACTTTCGCTCGCTTTGGCCGCAGGAACTCCGACGCTTTCGAGGAGTGGGACAGTTCGATCACACCCTCGCAACTGCACTCCATCATCAACCAAACGCCGAGCAATCTCGGGCAGGAGTGAGGATGCCCCTCGGTGCACTAGGAGTGTCTCGGCCGCATTACACACTCCCGGACGCTGTACTTTAGCGTTGTGAACGATATTGGAGGCCCTATCTGGCGGAGCGCTCTCGTCTAGGTAGAC
This sequence comes from Gemmatimonadales bacterium UBA7835, assembly GCA_002500925.1. Classification (GTDB taxonomy): domain Bacteria; phylum Gemmatimonadota; class Gemmatimonadetes; order Longimicrobiales; family Gaopeijiaceae; genus UBA2589. The sequence goes on from DLTN01000011.1 coordinate 1,836, forward strand.
ATGGCAAACGCCTTTGTAGTGTTGTAATACCGGAATCCGACTCTTCTCGGTCACTGCTCGGATTAGCCCCTCTCCGCCCCTAGGAATCACTAGATCGATGTCATCCTCTTTGGTCAGGAGCACATCGATGGCTTCGCGGTCCGTAGTTGGAACCAACTGCACGGACTTTACCGGAAGCGAACTGGCCCCAAGCCCCAATTCCACCGCATTCGCAATCGATCGATTTGTGTGAATCGCCTCGGAACCACCTCGAAGAATCACTGCGTTACCAGCCTTCAAGCAGAGTGCTGCCGCGTCTGCAGTCACATTTGGTCGACTCTCATAGATCATCGCTATCACACCCAAAGGAATGCGCATACGAGCGACCCGAAGTCCATTAGGACGGACTACCTGATCCTCTAGGTCACCGAGCGGGTCCGGCTGCCCTGCAATTTCACGGACAGCGGCCGCAAGCTTGGTCACCCCATCAGAATCTAAGACCAAGCGGTTGCGCATCGCACCCGTGATCCCACTGCGATCGGCATTGCCTAGGTCTACGGCGTTCGCCGACACGATTTGGGATGATTCAGTTTCGAGCGCAACAGCAATAGCATTCAATGCCTCTCTTCTTTCTTCTGCAGTAGAGCGCGCCATATGCCACCCAGCCTTGCGCGCGTCGGCAGCCATCTGGTCTATAACTTGCGCCGACGAAAGATCCTTAACGGTCGTCACGCGTGAACCTCATGACTGGATAGAACCAAGCGATCAGGGCGCATCACAACTGTACCGGTCTCCAAACCGAGCTCAATCTTCACTTCGTCTGTATGCATACCCCGAATGCGCTCTACGTCGCGGTCATCGAACCGTACTATGCCGCGTGCGTGCTCTACACCTTGATCGTCGACCACCGCCACCAGGTCCCCCCGTCGGAAACGCCCTCCGACTCCGACCACACCGCGGGGAAGCAGACTCGCGCGACGACGAAGCGCCCGCACGGCGCCGTCATCTATAACTAGCCATCCAGTCAAACCTTTCTGCACAGCCATCCAGTGCCGCCGTGCTCGAAGTGGTTCTGCATGTGCTTCGATACGCGTCCCTGCATCCCCACCCGCCAGAAGAGTTTCTAGTACTTTCGGGTCGTTGCCAGCCGCAATCACAGTCGGCACACCATACCGCCCAGCCCGCTCAGCTGCTTCTAGCTTTGTCTCCATCCCTCCAGTCGAAACAGCCTGTTTCTTCCCGAAACAGAGCGCGCGTAGTTCTTGTGCACTCGAAGCACACGAAACAATCTGCGCTCCTGAATCAACGTCGGGATCTCGATCATAGACACCGGGCACGTCAGTCAACAGAGCCAGAAGGTCAGCGTCAACAAGCGACGCCGTCATGGCGGCCAGATTGTCATTATCACCGACCATAATCTCATCTACGCTCACGGTGTCATTCTCATTTACAATCGGGATCACACCGGCCTGTAGGAGCTCGCGTAGCACTCCCCTGGCTGCAACGTAACGCCGCCGGTCTCTCAGGCAGTCGTTAGTCAAGAGCACCTGACCCACCGTGAGGCCAACTTCCTGAAACGCATCGCTCCAAAGCTTCATCAAGCGTCCCTGACCTATTGCCGCAGCGGCCTGTCGCTCAGCGGTTCGTGTCGGCGGCATCACGTAACCCGCCGCTCTGAATCCCGCCGCCACGGCGCCGCTCGATACTATTACCACATTTCGCTCACCCGACGCCGCAACCGTCCTCGCGACAGTTGCCATCTGTTCTGTATCTAGCTCCTCCGAACCGCTGGTCAGGAGGCTGCTCCCAAACTTCAGGACCACAGTCTTGGGCGATGAATTATTCATCAATAATGAATATTATCACATTTTTGTCCGTGCAACCCCCCGAGCGGGGTTACCTAAAGGGAACTTAAATACTCGCGCCGGCGCTCCCGTTGAGTGAACATTCCTTTATCAACACCAATATCCACTAACTCCGAGTAATTTCTCTTGAGCTTCCCACTCGTCGTGCTGGCTGCAGGTCTCTCAACAAGGTACGGACGCCTCAAACAGCTAGACGCACTCGGCCCCCGTGGAGAAGCAATCATGGATTTCAACGTCTACGACGCAGCTAATTCGGGCTTTCGATCCGTAACCTATGTCGTGCGAAGAGAGATACTGGAGGACGTAAAACAGCATGTTAAAGACACCATAGGGGAGAAATTCGAGACAAACTTTGTTTGTCAGGAGCTGGACAAATTACCCTCGGGGTTTAAGGCACCACCCGACCGTATCAAGCCATGGGGTACTGCGCATGCTGTCCTCTGCGCAGCTTCCCAGATCGAAGGCCCTTTCGCAGTATGCAATGCAGACGATCTATATGGAATCGGGGCTTTCCGACTTCTGTTCGAGGAGATGAGCCGCCAAGAACCAGGAGATAAAGGCGAAGCCACACTGGTCGGTTACTCACTGGATAAGACGCTATCCACAGCTGGGGGTGTAGCAAGAGGCGTGTGTGTCCTAGGCCCGAATGACATACTTGAGCGTGTCACAGAGGTCCAGAATATCCGGTGCGATGATCACTTGATAACGGGCTCGACTATAGATGGGAGCCCAGTAGAACTTTCGGGTGACGAAATCGTCTCGATGAACCTATGGGGATTAACACCGTCGATCATCAACAGCCTGCGTCGGCAGTTTCGTCATTTTCTTGAGTACTGGGGATCGGACACACAAGCGGAACACTTCCTCTCGACATCACTCAACGCACAGGTCGAGCTAGGAACGACGCGAGTTCGTGTACGCCGAGCCTCGGATACGTGGTTAGGCATTACCCACGAAGCAGACCGTTTAGGTTCTCAGACCGTTCTAGCGGAACGGTTAGCCGCAGGGGTGTACCCAGCGGATCTAGCCGACGCCCTCGCACGTTTGGGATAGCCCAATGCAACTGACGACACTCGACTGGACGGTCATCTCAGTATACGGCGTGGTGGCCGTATCTATAGGAGTCTGGTTCGCACGCCGGGCCGGATCCAAGTCTGATGAGTTCTTCTTGGGCGGGCGCTCGATGCCGTGGTGGCTCCTTGGAACGTCCATGGTTGCAACGACTTTCTCAACAGATACTCCAAACTTGGTGACCGATCTCGTCCGTACTGGTGGTGTCAGTCAGAACTGGGTCTGGTGGGCATTCGTGATCACTGGTATGTGCACAGTGTTCTTTTACGCCAAGCTTTGGCGGAGATCTGGGATCTCCACTGATATCGGGTTCTATGAACTCCGTTACTCGGGAAGACCCGCCGCATTTCTTAGGGGATTTAGAGCAGTTTATCTAGGGATCTTCTTCAACTGCATGATCATGGCAACAGTTACGCTCGCCGCGATCAAAATTGGTGGCGTGCTCCTCGGAGCTTCAAAGTACGAAGTAGTCCTCGTTGCAGGAGCCGTAACCACAATCTACTCCGCTACGTCAGGACTGTGGGGCGTAGTCGTAACCGACCTGATTCTCTTCGGTGTCGCAATGATCGGCTCGGTTGCTGCCGCATGGTACGCCCTAGCACAACCCCAAGTAGGAGGGCTCGCGGGACTCTTCAGTGACCCAACAGTCACCGAGAAACTGTCTCTCCTGCCTGATTTTTCCGACTGGAGGACAGCTTCGACGGTCTTCATCATCCCCATCGCGGTGCAATGGTGGAGCACCTGGTACCCCGGCGCCGAACCTGGCGGAGGAGGGTATGTGGCCCAACGGATGCTAGCTGCCAAGGATGAAAACCACGCCATGAAGGCAACGCTGTGGTTCAACATCGCCCACTACGCACTCCGACCCTGGCCCTGGATCATCGTTGCACTTGCCTCTCTCATCATTTACCCGACCCTAGAATCGATCCAGGCTGCGTTCCCCAACGTGGATCCGTCTATCGTCCGTAACGATCTCGCATACCCCGCGATGCTCGTTTTCCTCCCATCGGGCCTACTCGGACTAGTGGTCGCGTCTCTGGCAGCGGCGTACATGTCAACCATAAGCACGCACCTAAACTGGGGAGCTTCATATATGGTAGATGATGTGTACCGTCGATTCATAGCGCCCAACGAGGATGAGAAGCAGTACGTGCGAATCGGCAGGCTCGCGACCGTCGGTCTCATCACCCTAGCTGGCGTCATCTCTCTTTGGCTAGAGAACGCATTGCAGGCATTTCAGATTCTCCTTCAGATAGGTGCAGGAACCGGCTTGGTCTTCCTGTTACGTTGGTTCTGGTGGCGAATCAACGCCTGGAGCGAGCTGTCAGCTATGGTCATATCGTTCCTGGTCGCTCTCTACTTCCAGTTCGGACACGAAGCACTAGGGTTCAAAGAGATTGATCCGTCGCTTCAATTGGTACTAGGTGTTCTGATCACTACGGCTGGATGGATCACCGTAACATTTCTCACTCCGCCGACTGAGCATGAGACGCTCAAGTCCTTCCACCGGCTCATTCGGCCGATGGGCAACGGATGGGCGGGAGCCGGCCTAGGACTCACAGAGGAAGACCGCAGTGCCGAAAGCGCGTCGGCAGCCTTCCTTGCTTGGTTCCTCGGTGTCACCGTTGTTTACGGTGCCGTTCTTGGAACCGGCTACCTGCTCTATGGTCAAGCGATAATGGCCGGGGTATGCCTCGGTGCTGCAGTGATCGCCTCGTTAGCGCTTCTCAAGACCCTTCCCCGCGTTGGCCTCACCTGACGGATATGGGTAGAGGCCGCGGGCTACGCCCTGACGTCACTTACCCACCAGTAACGGAACGCGACAGGTGTAAGCTTGAAGAGCAAGGCAACGAAGAAGACGAGTGCGAAGAAGCCAGTGACTGTGAACAGGATACCGTTCCACATTGGAAGCCACGACGGTGGAACATATATCTCTCCCGGTGCGAACGCAGACCGACCAATCCCCGTAATCGTTCCCGAAAGGTGAAGCCATCCAACGAGAGCTGCGACTCCCAAATTGAGCCCGATAATGATGTTTCGCATCTCTCTCGTGTTTAGAGAAGCTACCGATTCTTTCCCCTCTCGAGCGGCCAAGTGCTCTCCGAGAATCCATATAATGGCTCCGATCAGTACCATAGTGTCGATACCGATAGTTGCACCCATAGCGTGGCCAGTAACTGCATAAGTACCGTGGATTATCGCATTCAGAGGCGGAACTGATATCAGCACTGCAGAAAGCAAAATAAAGACTGACCAATATTTAGATGCCGTAAATGATCCACGTGCGGCGCAGAATGCATTGTCCTCCGTTGCACTTACAAGCTTCCACAGGTCATAGATCGCTCTGCACAGAATCGAGATTTCCATCATGCTCACCACGAACGAAACCCATTTGATTACGTGGTCCTGAGGCAGGTGGTACGTATGGTGCGCAAAGTTTGTAAATGAGTTCAATAACCCTACACTGAAAAGCGCATAGGCGACTCGTGAGTGTCCGTATTTTGGATCTTCACTGATCCTCTCACCTATGTATATGACCGAGCCATATACGAAGAGGTTGAACGCACCAACTAACGTTCCGGTGGCCTTCCATTGTACTTGAAGATCCTGCAACGGATTGGAGAAGATGCCCGGGACTAAATAAAGGTGTTGTTCAACGAACGTGACGATAAAGAAGAGCATACCAACGCCCCACATCGTCATGTACAATGGCCTTTGGAAAAAATTCGGTCCAGCCACGCGAAAAAAATTCCACGCGTAACAAAGCCAACCGATTAAAATCAGTGCACTGAATACGGGATGAAAACCTACATACTCGCGGCCTGACCCGATGCCCAGAGCTAGTGTGACCAGAATACCCGCCCCAGCAATCGACCAAGAAACTACTTGAACCCGAAGTCTAATTCGGTCGCCGCGGGTCGCGATGCCACCGTAGTCCTGCAGCCATCGATGCACCACCGCCACACCGCCAAGGAAGATCCAAGCAGAGGCGAAGGTCGTATGCACCGGACGCAACTGTCGCAGATCGATACCAAGTGCTTGAAAACTCGGAGCTAATGTTGGGATCGAATACAGCGCACCCAACATTCCTGCCACCAGAGTTACAGCGATCGCGATCAACCCACCCCGAATAAACATGATCGTGGCGAACTGACGGACCGGATCTCCGGCCTCAAAAGGCAGCCAGACACCACCGACCGCAGAGGGCCCGCTTAAGTCCACAGGTGCCCCAAACCTCTGGGTCTCATTGAAGGTCATCGGAACTCCCACCAGTTGAGTTTCCTCCACTCTATACTCCTTCCCGCCTGACGATCGTCCCATTCCGCCATCAGCCCAGAGCGATTCTGGTATAACCAGTCAAAGTACTTGATCAGGTGATCAAGCTGTTCATCAGAAAGTACGGGCGAAGGTGGAGGCATACCTCTCTCTGGCCTACCCCTCTTGAGAACCTCTATGAGATCCTCGGTATCAAGACGCTCAGTCACTGTGGAAAGGTCTGGAGCGCCTACAATCGAAGACTGGAATGGAAAGTGGCAAGCCGAGCAAATTCCAGAAGAGAACGTTCTGAAACCCTCAAGTTCATCACCCGATGCCTCAGCTCTCACCACTGCGTCAAACGCAGCCTGAGGGGTCACGGAAGTACTTGGGTCACCCAGTCGAAGCTGGCCGCGCCCTACGTCTGGTCGATCGATTTCCTCAAGAAAGGAGCGAATGTATTGAATCTGTTCGTCAGCATATGCATATGCCGGCATCTGACCACTACCCACAGTGAGCAGCGAGGCGAGGCGAGTTTCGTCGACGCGACTGGAAGCATTCGTAAGGTCCGGCCCTAAAAATCCTCCTTGGCCCCAGAGTTGATGACAAACCTGACAGGACCCTTCGTGGAAGAGTTTGCGACCCTCAACTGCATCGGCAGACAGAACTATGTCTGTGTCGTCAGAATACACCAGCCCAGACTGGATCACGAAGCACGCTACTAACACTGACAGTAGGACTTTCTTTGATAAGGGTTGGAACATTGACGCTGGGCCAGGACGCTTAGGGGCTGCTGAAGATTGCCTTTCGACGAGACGAGTCAAGCTGAGCCCAAGCCACCGGAGATCCAACGCTACCCTAGCGCTCAGACCTGAGAACGAGTCTCAGATCACTTGAACGGAAGCACCGCGAGAGGGAACCGCGATAAAAAGATGCTCATCCATCTGGTTCTTTCGACCTCGCCGTTCGTAATACTCGGCCCGAAGAGCACCTAATACGTCCCTCGTTCTGCGACGTTCAGCCAGAGCGACTACACAGCCACCAAACCCCGCTCCTGTTAGGCGAGCGCCCACCGCGCCCCCATCTCTAGCAACCTGTACAAGCTCATCCAGAACTTCGGTGCTGACCTGATAATCTGTCTTCAATGAGTCGTGGGATGCATTCATATAATCACCAAAACCGCGAATATCTGCCGCAAGCATCCGCTCAACCGCTGCCTCTACTCGACCAGCCTCCGTCACTACATGCCGAAAACATCTATGTTCGGTTTCTGGAAGCAATTTTTCAGCAAAATAGAGCAGGATCTCTGTATCCAGTGATGCACACAACTCGGGGTACGACTCATGCAGACCCTCTGTAATACCTTGTTTTAATAAGTTGGTACTTATGACGCGAAACGCCTCTTCACACTTCGCGCGGCGCAGGTTGTACTCGAATTGGAGTGAGCCCGATTTCTCCGCCACCTCACCCGAATCAGCAATTATAAAGCACCAGTCATCGGGAACAGTTACATGCTGAATTCGAATCGGGTTGAACGAAATCTTAGCCGCCGATTGATCCTTTGCTCCAAGCGAGATCGCCTGGTCCATGCCTCCCCCGCGAGTTCCGACGAAGAGTTCCGCTTCCGCCATCAAGCCAGCGAACTCGCCTGGCTCCGCTAAAACATCGTTCACATGCGCGAGTGCTAGGCCGACTGCGTTGACTATAGCAGAGGATGAAGACAGTCCCGCCGCTACCGGGATGTCTGACTGAAGTACCCCGTCAAAGCCACGCTGGATCTCAAAACGGCAAGCCAATTCCTTGGCTGGAGCTTTCACATAATTACCCCACGAGCCCTGGCTCCACCGCTCAATCTTCGGCCCGATTTCAAACTCGACAGGGGGAAACCGCTCATCGCTCGAGTGCAGAACTACCATTCTGTCGTTTCGAGGACGAAACACGATTCGGACCGCCCGCTGAAGAGCCATGGGGAACACAGGCAAACCGTTGTAATCAATGTGCTCGCCAATAAGGTTCACTCTACCCGGCACTCTCACCCTGTGACTCGGAGAGCAGTTGTACATCTCTTTGAACAGATCTTCGAGACAGCTCACTCGACGACAGGTGCCCCCAAGAATTCTAGGCGCGGCCACTCTGCCCACCGACCTCGGGTAAAGTCTGGCACATCAACTGGCTGCGAGCGGTTCGCCACAGACCATTCCGTAAGCGGACAGATGACCGAAAGCATGGCAGCATCGTACACATTCATATCAGTCGGCTTACCCTCACGCAGTGCTCTCACCAGTTGGTAGTCCTCGATGTAATCCATACCGCCATGTCCAGCACCCGCGGAGCGCTCTTCAAGCTCAGCCCATATGGGGTGATCGTACTCATCCCGGAGGTCCATCCAGTCCTCCCACTGGTGGTCTGGGCTGATCCCCTCAACATGAACGCGATGCGGATATCCATGGAATAGACCTTGAGTGCCCTGGACCATATGAATGCGGGAGTAGGGCCTTGGGAGATTTGTGTCGTGACTCACATAGATGGTCTTCCCGTGCAACGTCTTGATCATTGTTGTATTTACATCCCCCTGAACGTATTGCTCGGCCCGCTTTGAATCACCGGGAGGCAGGTGTTCACGCTGCCACTGCTGCAGCCCTCGAGAAGGCGTGCTCATCGACACGAGATAGTCGAGCTGGTCTCCCCGGTTGATGTCTAAGACGTTTGCCACGGGGCCAAGTCCATGTGTCGGGTAGAAATTCCCGTCCCGAACCATGGCATGAGCCCTGCGCCAGAGCCCTTCGTCTTTATCCTCGAATTTTATCGCTCGAAGATCATGTAAATAACCGCATTCAGCGTGGAGGAGCTCTCCGAACAAACCGAGGCGCGCCATCCGGAACACCATCATCTCTGGGCGATCGTAGTTGCAATTCTCCATCATTACGCAGTGTTTCTGGTACTTCTCCGCGTACTCAACGAGCTTCCAACAGTCCTCTACCGTGTAGGCGGCCGGCACCTCCGTCGCCGCGTGCTTCCCATTCTCCATGGCAGAAAGGCAGACGGGCACATGCCACTCCCAGGGAGTAGACGTGAAAACGAGGTCTAAGTCCTCCTCCTCACACATCCGAACGAAATCCCATTCATCTCTAGTGTAAAGCGTCGGACTAGGCCGGCCATCCGCCTCGATCCATCCTGCAACTTCCTCCGCACGACCTCTGTTGATGTCCCCCACAGAGACGATCTCCACCCCGTCGATACGTAAGAAATTTTGAACATGGGCCCCTCCCTGGAGCCCTACGCCCACGAACCCAACCCGAACCACTTCAATCGGGTCCGCAGCAAACAACTTGGCTGGAGCCGGACCGAGATGTGGTCGCTCCTGAAGCCGAGCCAACTCATCTGCAGAAAGAGCCGTCAGTCCTCCAAAGCCACCCAAGCCTAATCCCGCCCCGCCAACACTGGCTGCTCCAACTCTTAGGAGTTGGCGTCTATCTATAGAGATACCTCGAGGTACATCGCTCATACAAAGCCTCAAAAGTTTTCGTAGTCCACAATATGGCCTGACGTCTATCAACAACGTGTCGTTTCATTGGACTAGGCTCAAGCGTCTATTGCGATTGAGCACAATCGACCCACAATTCGCGATCTTAAGAGACCGACTCAGTCAGCCACACTATCCTAACCCCATATGCTCACCATCCCTTTGCACTCTCGCGACTGTTCTTATCTCTATCCAGTTGATCGACGAATCCGTGCACTAGCTGTGTCCTTACTCCTTGGAGTGGCAATACTGGGAGCCACATCCGGAACACCAATCTCAGTATCCGCCCAGGAACTACCGACTGCACTTCCGGAGGAAGTGGGCATGTCTTCGTCCCGGCTCGACCGACTCACTGGAGCACTGCAAAAATACGTCCATACCGACCGTATTCCGGGGGCGGTGGCTATGGTTCTTCGCGACGGGAGAGTCGTATACCACGAAGCTGTTGGAAAGCTCGACATCGAAGCTGATGTACCCATGGGTCAAGACGTCATTTTTCGGATAGCGTCGCAAACCAAAGCACTGGTGAGCGTTGCAATCATGATGCTCCAAGAAGACGGCGACCTTCTGATCTCTGATCCTGTATCTAAGTACATCCCCTCACTCACGGCCACGACGGTCGCAGAAGCATCTGATAACGGATATCAAATTGTCGCGGCGAGACGCCTCATAACGGTCCGCGACCTGCTCACCCATACCGCTGGCATAGGGTACGGTTGGGATCCTGGAGGCGATGCCTGGCATAAAGCCGGGATCACCGGATGGTACTTCGCTCACAGAAATGAACCCATGATCGAGACGGTAAACCGGATGGCAACACTCCCGTTTCAAGCCCAACCAGGAGAGAGATTTGTATACGGATATAGTACCGACATACTAGGGGCGGTCGTTGAAGTCATATCTGGGACCAACCTGGACGAATTTTTGAAAAACCGAATCTTCGAGCCACTAGGAATGCACGACACCCATTTCTATCTACCAATTGAGAAAAAAGAGCGACTCGCTACAGTCTACAGCCTTACCGACAACCTTCGCCGAGCGCCTGAAGGCTCTTCGATGGAAACTCAAGGACAGTATGTCGAAGGTCCTGGAATAAGTTTTTCCGGTGGCGCAGGTCTGCTGTCCACTGCTAGGGACTATAGCCGCTTCCTTCAAATGCTGTTGAACGAGGGTGAGCTTAACGGAACTCGGGTACTCTCCCCGTCAAGTGTCAGTCTAATGACCAAAAATCACGTGGGGGATCTCTACATCGACGAACCGGGGATGGGATTCGGGCTAGGGTTCTCGGTAAGACTCGACGTAGGGGCCGCCGGGGTACCCGGATCAGAGGGAGAGTACGGCTGGGGTGGTGCCTACCATTCCACCTATTGGGTGGACCCCACCGAAAACCTTATAGTGCTCTATTTCACGCAAGTCATTCCTGCGAACGAACTCGACGACCACCAGCGCATACGCGCCCTTATATATTCGGCGATCACAGAGCCTGCATCGACAATTAACTGATCCTCAATCCCCAAGCCACTTTTGATTGAGATCAGTCTTCTAAAAACTTAGTCGATCGCTTGGAATCCTTAACTCCCATAGCTACTCCCGTTCCCACACCTATACCTACGGCGATAGCAGTGCCTGCACCCACTATCGGGAGTACAGCCACGATCGGGGCGACCACGATCGTAGTACCTATCCCAACCCAAACGCCTAGCATCGGCTTATCCACGACAGACGTATACCGCAGCCTCTTCCTTACGAAATACCGTGACTTCATGTGAACCAAGACACCTGCGGTGCCTGCGATCACAGTAGCAATCAAGCCGAACATTTCATGTCTCCACTTAAGCCATCGGGTCTACTCTAGCCCACCTCGCAAAACGACGATCCACCTAAGTATGAAGCTACGCTGATTTAAACTACGTATCCTGAGCAGACCTTGTTTCGGACAAGGTCAAAAGTCCAACTGCCGACAGTAGCCGGAACGCGTGATCAGGCACATCCTCAATGGCAAGCTCGATATTAGCCCGCCCCGCATGATCAACCATCTCATGGAGCACATTCGCTCCAGAAAAGTCGATTCGCCCCAGGCCTGAGCAACGCAACACTACCTTGTTGACATCAGGCTCGTCGGCCAGTTGCTCAAACAGCTGGTCCTCTAGAGCTGCAGCTGACCCAAACCAAAGGACACCTGAAAGGTCGACAATGAGTAGGTCCCCCTCACGAGAGGATACAACGGTGGGTGTAAGCTCCCTCCACAAGTGCACAGCTGCCGACATCGCAACGCCAAGCAGAATCGCTCGATCTATGTGAGGTGCCATCACGAGAGTCCCGAAAAAGGTCACAAAAGCGACCATCCCTTGAGGCACAGAAGTTTTCACAATGCGAATCATGTCTTGGGGCCGAACCAACTTCCAGATGGCAGCAATAACGATCCCTGATAGCACAGCTCTAGGTAGTGCCGATAGCATGGGGGCGATCGGTAGGAAGGCCATGACAGCTATGCCGGTGACGAGACCGGACCATCGGCTCTGTGCGCCTGCCAGACGGTTCAGACTCGTGCGAGAGAGAGAGCCACCGACAGGTAGCCCACCTGTAACCGCAGCTACCACATTCGCCATTCCTTTGGATAGGAATTCCCTATCAGCATCCCAATGTTGGCGGTCTTCCGATGCTAAGACCCTAGAAATCGATACACCTTCAGCGAAGCCGATCACCGAAATCACAAGCCCAGGGACGATTAAGGCTGGAAGCATATCCCAAGGAAGGTCCATCGACAGGATTGGGAAGCCAGACGGAATCTCCCCAACCGTTGCCCCCGTATAGCCTGTCACCAGGGAGAATCCGAGCCCCGTTAACGATGCTATTAAGACTCCAGGGACCAGTGGATGAATTCTGGCGGCCATTACAATCGTCCCAATCGTAATCAATGTCAGTGCTATTGAAGCCACCTCCCAGTTTTCTGGATGGGTTAAACCATGCCAGGCTCGTGGCAAAACCCCGAGTTGTAGAGGTGCCACACCTCCCAACGCACCCGGGACCTGAGAGGAAACAATCAGTATAGCCGCAGCCGAGAGGAATCCAGTCATCATCGAGTGCGACATTAGGTATACGACCCAACCCGCCTTCAGCATTCCTACTAGAAGACGAGCTACTCCAACAACAAGGGCCAAAAGAGCCGCGAGCCTAGCATATTCGGCTGTGCCCGAAGGAGCGAGCGGAAGCAATGCACCAAGGGTAAGTAAGCCGGTGAGTGCGACCGGACCCGTCTGGAGGTATGGAGAAGAAGCGAGGAATGCCGCAGCGATAAGCGGAAGGCCAGCGGCGTATAGCCCGTGATGGGGTGGTAGACCCGCCAACTCAGCATAAGCCATCGACTGAGGAATCAGAACGAGCGCGACACTTAGCCCAGCAATCACATCCGACCCTGACAGTCGCGACGGCGGAGTCGATTTCATTTCAGGTCTTCCTGAGCCAACTCATCAAGTAATGCTGCAGTAGAGCAACATCGACGAGCAAGGTGTTCTGAAGACTCCCCCAGCCACTTAATGCGATGTTTGTGGATATTCCCCTGACGATGAGCTTCCGACACCAAAGCCCTCAAGGTACCCTCCGCGTCTTGGGCAATCAGATGTTCGAGTGCATATCGACGCTCACCGGCTCGCAGCCCTAAATCAAGGGAGCGAGCGATCCGCCCAAGATCCGCACGCGTAATGATCATTCCACTGCTAATCGATGCTAGCAGACCTTTGATGAAGCTCTCAGAGCCATCACTGCGCGGGTCAGGAAGTGATGGGACATCTCTCAGATGCTGCAAAGAGACGACACCAGAGTCCACTGCGTCATCGGCACACCGACTCGAACCTTCTCCTGACAGTTCCTCTATGAGAAATCTTTTGAGCAACAAAGCCCACGACGCATAGAACCCAGAGGAGAGTTCCTGCATCCTGTCCAGCCATGCGAATACCCACGGGCAAAGATGCTCCAGCAAAAGTGTCCGGGCTGCCTGAAACGAGAGCAACTCTTCAGCTTCCGATTCTCCTGACTCGGCCCGCTCAATAAGTGATGCATAAAGACCTAACAATGCGGCCAAGTGATCGGGTTCTTTGGGTGGACGCAGGCCTACAGCATGCCAAAAGCCGGCGATGCGATCACGGGCTGTGCCTCCGATCATTCCTTCGGCGCCGAGGTAAACCGAGGCGTACGGATAAAGCTGAAAAAGAAACAGGTCCGAGTACTCCGCTGACAATGGAACCGAATCGAGTCCCAGTGCGCAGGCAACTGCAGCGTGTTCCTCGCCCGGTGACTCTGCTAGAACCGCGAGCCCCCTTACTGCCTGGACCGGTGCAGGAGGTGCTGCCTTAGGCACCGCTCAGCTCAGGCTCTGGCAAGTCATAAGCAGCGCGCTCGGGCCTAACCGGCCTCAGCATCCACCAGGGGCGTCTAGTACCATTTGGCGAGTGCTCGGACGCGGAGCGAGTCATTTCGAGCCACTTGTCGTATACGGCACGTGATTTGGACGTGTCCACCGACACGTCTCCAAAGGAATCCCCAGGCTGAGCAGGTTTAATCCTTACAGCCTGATGCCAGCAGTGCATACCAGAGATGGGATCAGGATGCACGGGGTGGGTTAGGTTCTGATGCACTCCTACGTCAGTCCACCATACGCGAAGAGTGTCTGGATCACTTGACTCAAACGCCCCTCCTCCCTTCTTACGCGTGAGTCCCCACTCTGAACCATCCTGGTCAATGGCAACCGTCATCATTCCGATGCGTTGGCCCTCATGCCCCTCCGGCTTCCAACGACCCATATGGTGACTGCACGCTGCTACGCCTGGTCTGATCCCTTCCGTAATCCACGCCTTGAGCACGAAATACCCTATTTCTGTCTCAACACGAACAAGATCTCCAGTCTTTTCGATCCCTACCCGCGCCGCGTCTTGGGGGTGGATCCATAGCGGGTTCGTGTGGGCGATTTCATCGAGCCACTTTGCATTGGCACTTCGCGTATGAATCTGAACAGGGACCCTAAACGTAGTAATCAATGGTATCTGATCCGAGTCGAGATTCTGTTGGTGAACATGACTCTTCACGTACGTCGGTGTCGCAAGTTCAGGCCAACCCCATTCGTGCAGAGTACGCGACCAAAATTCCAGCTTACCGGAAGGAGTAGGCCACCCTTTTACGATCTCTCCATCTACGCGAACTCCAACACGACGACGCCCTTCTTTATCTGGGTCGATCTTAGTCCCACCCGGTGCCTTGGGGCTCGGAGGGATTGGTGCACGAGTGAAAACACGACCAGCTTCATCCACACGGACATCCTCTAACTCTGCATCTGCAACCGGCTGCTCGAATACCTTACCGACCTTACTCGCAACTTCGAATGCACCGTAGCGACGCATGTACTCAAACGGTGTGATACCCTCAGCCGCAGCAGCATCCGGTAGTCCCGGAACTGAGTTCTCGAAGATCCACGAATAGTACTCGTCCACCGTCATCTTTTGGCCCGGATTTTTAACAGATTCGAAAAACTTCCGGATCCCTAGAGACCCATCGGGATCTACACGCCATGTCAGCTCAATCCAGAACTCGTTCTCCTCCCACACCTCGCCCGGATTTACATCTCGGGTGTCGTTAATCTGCTCACCTAAACGCTCACGAGCTGCGCGAAGCACAGGTTGCCGGAAGCCAATCCATTGCCCGTCATACTGTTCATAAGACGTCAAATCATGTCTCTCCGATGAGTGCCCCATTGGGAGCACATAGTCGGCAAAATACGCCGTCTCGTTCCAAGTCGGGGTCATCGCAATGTGTTGCCCAATCCGCGACTCGTTCCTCAGCATCTCGATCCAGCTGAATCCATCCGGATTGGTCCAAACGGGGTTGTAAACCCGAGTGAAATACACATCAACAAACGCGTCTTGGTCTTCCATCAAGTACGGCATCAGGAACGACATTTCCATCAGCGCCAGCGGGTACTCGTCCGGCCACAAAACATCGTTCCACCTAGTAGGGTGCTGGTGAGGAAGCCTAGGAGGCTTCGGAGTGAATTTGTTCCACGAATTCGGAAACGTTCCTCCCTCAGTCGCAAGAGAACCCATAAGTGCACCAAGGAGAGTCATGGTTCGAGCAACCTGCCAACCTCCCAAGTTTCCTGACCCGGCGCTCCTCCAGTTATAAGCGGACAACTGCGTTCCCGCCGACGAAATCATTTCGGCTACCTCTCGTAGTGTCTCGACCTCAAGTCCAGATTCGGCAGCAGCGAAGTCGAAGGTGTAGCTCTCATAAAGCTCTCCAAGCACCTCCAAGAAGCGCTCGAATGAGGCACTAGGCTCACCCTTCACCATTTCCATGTAATCCTGCCAGTTCCACCATCGCCGAACAAAATTCTCGTCGTATCGACCGCTCTGGATCATCCAGTTCGCCACCGCGAGAAAGATCGCGGGCTCAGAGCCAGGATACGGAGACAACCAGTGGTCGGCGTGCGTCGCGGTGTTAGAAAGGCGAGTATCGAGAACGATGAGCTTAGCTCCGTTCTCCTTACCCTCGATAATGCGCTGCGCGTGTGGATTAAAGTAGTGCCCTGTCTCTAGATGACTACTCACCAACAGGATCACCTTCGCGTTCGCATGGTCTGGACTTGGGCGATCCATTCCCATCCACCAGTGGTGGCCAGCTCTCGATCCGCTCGAGCACACGTTGGTATGCGAGTTGTGGCCATCGACTCCCCACGCGGCAAGCATACGAGTCGTGTAACCATCTTCCCCAGGCCTGCCGACATGGTACATCACCTGCTCGTGACGATCTTCCTGTATGCAGGATCGAATTCGTGCGGCAATGTCGTCTAAGGCCTCATCCCACGACACCCTTTCCCACTTTCCCTCACCTCGAGCGCCCGCTCGCCTAAGCGGATAGAGGATCCGGTCCGGATCGGTGATCTGGTTGATCGTCGCTGGGCCCTTTGCGCAGTTGCGCCCACGAGAACCCGGATGCTCAGGATTGCCCTCGAATTTTCGCACCTGAAGAGTTTCACGATCCACGTAGGCTAGAAGACCGCAAGCCGACTCGCAGTTAAAACATGTCGTCGGAACAAGCGTGTAGCGCTTCTCTACTCGATCTGGCCACGATTTCGAATCGAGTTCAACCCAATCATTCCAACGCTCGCGGGGTGGATACGCCGCTAAGTGAACGCGACTAGCCCCAGGATAAAATGTCTCACCCCTCGCTTCTACTTCTTCTCGAGCGGCGGACACGCGCTGGTTTAGTTCTTCGTTTGTCATGCTAGAGGCACCGACTGGCCCGCCTGTACGAAGGCGTGCTCGTACATAAAGAGTGAGACCAGCGCCGCGCCAGCCGAAATCAACGGTGTTGACGTTGCGAAGGCTAGTGCGACCAAACCAAGAGGCATCGCAACCCAGAAGAGGTGAGCGTATGCTCCCCTAGTCATGGCGCGAGCAGCAAGTTTGGCATGGGCTGTTGGGTGGCCCATTGATGCTTCGCCCAGTGCCATCACGAGATGGGTGCCAAGCGAGAGGCGGAAAAAGGCGCTTACGGAATCAGGAGGTCCGGGGTCCCCTGAGACCAACATTATGACAGCTGCGCCTGCAACCAATGCTTGAACAAGCAAGTGAGCGGGAAGGAGTGGGCTTTGCCAGAGATCTCTAGCACGCGCCTGTGCAAATAGGTATGCCGTATATATCGCCGTCATGATGGCAAGCGGTGCCCCTACCCAACCGAGTGCCGGAGTCAGATCTCCACGACCCAGAAGCGTCACTCCTAGGTGGATAGCCAAAAGTCCACCATAGCCGGTGATGATAAACCCTCCTCGAACCAGCCAGCTTCTCCACTGTGGCTTTAGGAGCACCATCCAGAAGCGCTCCGGGTGTTCAAGATCCCAGATCAGTAGACCACCGGTGAGTATCAGTCCGACCATGGCCAAAAAAGGTGCTTGAAGACCCCAAAGTTCACCGGTGAAGGGCAAAAGGCCGAGCCACCCAAGCAACAGTGGAACGAGGTATGCACCTGCCGCTATCGACTTCGTGAAGGTGTACGCACTCACCCGCCAGTCCCAAGGAGCCCTGTGGATCACATCGTAGCTTAGGACAGCTGCGGCCGAAGAATTATGCGAGCCCGGGTGGCCAGACGGCACTTGGTGAGGAACATCACCCTGCTCACTCCACATAAAGAGTCCCCCGTCAGGGCGTCTCGCCGCGAGAGGATCTAGGGTGACTTGGTCAGCTCCCTTATAAAAGACCTTAGGACGTGTCTCTTTTTCAGGCCTGCGCACCGCAACCGCTTCACGATTCACTATCTGGCTTACCTTGGACAACGGATCGTTCATGTCACCGACGAGGAGTGCCTCGGATGGACAAACCACCACACATGCAGGCTCGAGCCCCACGTCCAAGCGGTGAGCGCAGAAGTTGCACTTCTCGGCCGATTTATCCTCTGGATTAATAAAGATGGCATCGTAAGGGCAGGCCGCGATACAGGCCTTACAGCCTATACATATAGACTTGTCGAAGTCGACTATGCCGTCCGCCCTCTGATGCATCGCCGCCGTTGGGCACGCTGTTACACACGGCGCATCCTCGCATTGGTTACAGCGGGTGACCTGAAAAGATCTGCGTACGTTGGGGAAATAACCTGTATCTACGTACTTCACGTACGTGCGTGTCACCGATAGTGGGACCTCATTCTCGGATTTACACGCAGTCGTGCAGGCATGGCACCCAATACACCGGGTGTGGTCAATGACTTTTGCCCACAAGGGCTCTGTTCTGGTGTCGGATGTAGTGATGGTCATACCGCTGGTGTAGTTGTCCTCAGCCGCTCAATCTACCGTAAGTATCACAGTGCTGCAGAGAACCACCCGAAGTCTTTACCCCACTAGGTCGTCTACTAGGAACAAGTCGGTCAACACAGCTCTCAGATGCATGTTCGCGTTTAAGTTGTCTATTAGCTGAGAGCTTATGCCTGATCTCGCAGCTACCAACTGCACAGCACTCAAGGCAGCAGCAGCGTCACGTCTCACTACGGAGGTCATCTCATCCCAAGCATCTCTCGGCTCCTGATCTGACACTGCTTCGGCGACAGTGTCTGCCAGACCTTCAAGTGCGTCTTCGAGCTTGGTGAGAAATTCCCGAAGCTCGGCCCCGGATTTCGCTCCCTCGTCCGTTGTGCGCCCCTGCGCCGCATAAGCCAGGAAGAACTCATAGCTCGACTCGATAGAGTCTATACGTTGCTTCACTTCGTTCTTAGCGTCGGACACGATCTCTCCGGAAAATCGATAGGATTCAGTGACTCACAAGATGACTTCTAGAACTAATCCTCTCGCTTGGCGCTGGGGATCTGTTCGGCCACGGCGCCCGTTCCTGGAGTTGTGCCGTCCACAGACTTCATACCACCATCTGTTACAACCCACTTTGCCGGATCGAAGTGCTCAAGATAGTGCTCCCGATCAATCCAACCACGAACCATAGACCATGTGATCCACCTTTTCTCTGGCCTAAGCGCAAAGTATATGTGTGAGGCTACCAATAGAATTAGTGATACACCCGAAAGACCGTGCACCACATACATCACTCCCCACGTTGTGTCACTGAACAGATACGGATTTCTCGTCCATAACGGAGTGTCTATTCGCACCATCATTAGGACACCCGTGATAATCGCAGCTAACGACACCACAACGATCACATGGTGATACATGCGGTGATCGAACGGGTACTTCCCAGCTTTCGGTGGCGCAGGTGCCTCCGGTGAAAGTATGTGCTTGAGCGTCGCAACGCCCTCGCTCACTCCGAGCTGGAACATCGACCAGAAATCTTGCCACCCAATCGCATGAATGACGTGGTACACAACTGTCAGAATTAGTAGGACACCGGCCTGCCAGTGCAGATCTACCCAGTTAAACTGCAATCCCATCACTGGCACGAAGGCCGTGACAAGAAGCACTAGCATCGCGATCGACATCACCCAATGGAATGCTCTGGATGCAAAAGAGTGTCGCTCTATTTTTTCCGGGATACCAGCAGGAACATCCGCCGGAGGTTCGTGTGCCTCCTCCTTCCTCATACGAACCCATAGAGCATGTCCGATCACGAAGGCAACCGCTGCTATCACAGCACTCCACATCAAATCCCATGAAACTCCGATGAGTACATCCTGACCCCACGGGTTCGCAGCCCGGCGCCAAAGATCCATCAGGAGACACTCCTAACTGCACGGCGGACGAGATTTCTCATCATTGCGACTTTGTAATCATTATGTCGGAGTGGACGGGCACCCTGGATCGCTAGCTCTCCTGCGGCACTCGCCGTCGACTCATCACCCGATGTCCCCTGCACCAATCGCTCTACTGCGTCCAAACGGACTGGAAACGGCGCTACACCATTAACAGAAATTCGGGCTTCCTCGATTTTACCCTCTGACTTACGGAACGCCGCAGCAACGCTAACTAGTTGGAAATCCCAAGACCCGCGATCTCGAATCTTCTCATAGTAGAAGTCGGCATCAGCCCACCTCGCCGGAATATGGATCCGCGTGAGAAGGTCCTGGGACTTCATCACAGTCATCCGCGTGATGTCTATTGCAGGACCAATAAAGAAGTCCTCGGCATCGTGAACAGTCGAGCCCCCGTTGCTTTCTACGACCATCTTTGCGTCTACCGCAATCAGTGCCGGCGCAGTATCCGAAGGGTTCACCGCCACACAACGACTCCTCCCCATTATGCAATGCTCACGGTTCATCGCCTGAGGGGCTGCCGCATAGCAGGTGTTACCCCCCGCGCGATAGCATGGCCAGCCGCTTCGGTAATACCAGCACCTTGTATCCTGGGAAACATTTCCGCCCAAGGTCCCTTGATTTCGAATCTGAGGTGTTGCCACGTGACGCGCTGCGTCAGCTAGAACAGAAAACCCCGAGCGCACCCTCTCGTCTCGTTCTATCTCTGTGAGAGAGGTCATTGCCCCGATCTCAATTCCATCTTCTACGTCACGGATTCCTGTGAGTTCAGAAATGCCACCGAGATCAACTACGGCCGAAGGCCGCTTAACTCGATCCTTGAACCAGTCGAACGAGTCCAGCCCTCCAGCCAGAACCCACGCCTGCCCACGGTGCTCGTCGAGAAGCTCTAGTGCATCACCCACGGTCGTCGGCTGAAAAAGCTCGAACGCCGGGATCATATCTCTGATCTTCGCCATGTCTCGTCCTCTCCTAACCGACGTGCTGTTCTAGGCGACCGTACATCGGTCGACCTTCGATCTCAGCGAGCAGGACATCCGGTGTGAGTGGGGTCCTGCACACGCAACGTCCTCCCATCGCATCTGCAATGGCCGACGTCAGTGCAGCAGCACCCGCACCCACAGGTGGCTCACCGATTCCCTTTGCCCCAACTGGATCCTGTGGATCGGGAATGCCCACTGCACCCCACTTCAGGTCGGCAGGAATGTCTAAAAAACCTGGCGGTCGAGCTGTATAGAAACGGTTCGCAAACGGCACACCCCACTGCGGGTCGAATACCCACCTCTGGGTCATTGCCATACCCATACCTTGGATGCTTCCGCCGAAAACCTGTGCACCCAAGCTTCGGGGGTGAATCACAGTCCCACAATCCGTAACACCCACGTACTCCTTCAGCTCTACCATACCGGTTTCTTCATCGAGTTCGACCATCGCAAAACCCGCAACCCATGAGTAGATATTACCTTCCCCGCCATAGTTGTCCCGGGCGATTCCCATCAGACCTTCGCCTGCAAGTATCTGAGCGGCCGGGACAGTCTGCGCATGAACATCATCAGGGAGGACTTCACCGGAGTACTCACCACCCATAGCAATCGCACGTTCCGCGATCCGACCGAGAGTCATCGTCCCTCCCGGCCCACTGACCCGCCCTGAGTCGACACTGTAAGACGAAGCTGAACCTCCCAGAGCTGCCGCCGCCACTTCCCGGATTTTCCTGAGCGCGTCGGTCGCAGCTGCATGGTTGGCCCGCGTGTGCGCGGTCGTCGTTTGTGATCCTGCTTGAACGGTTGACCGCGGATACGCCCGCGCCGAGTTCCCCCATACAATCTCTACGTCTTTCCAATTGTACCCGAGCAGCTCTGCGGCGGGGCGAGCCGTGTCAGCGATAGAATGAGTCCCTAAATTACCTATCCCTTGGTGCACGTAGAGCTTGCCATCAGGACGGATGATCATCATACCATCACGGCCGCGAGATCCTGCGGTGTAGGGTGAGAGACCAATACCGACACCTGTAACTTTCGAGCCGTTTCGCTTTCCTGAAATGGCTAATTTGGCGTCCCAGTCAAACATCTCCCTCCCTTGATCTAGCGCTTCTACCGCGTGCACACTCGTGAGCGTTGCGTTACGCGGGCCGAATTGCACATCTCCGCGTGGAGCATTCATGCGGTGTATCTCGAAGCGGTCAACACCAAGTTCCCGACCTGCCTTTTCAAGGATCGGTTCCATCATCGAAATGATTTGCGCACCACCCGGACCGCGCTGAGCAGCCTTTGGTGGGGTATTCGTGTACATGGACACTCCACGAAAACGCATGTTTTGTGGTGTGTACGTCAGGTCTGCGATCATCCCAGCGGTGTTGAAGTCACCGGCTCCGTAGGGACCACTCTCCTGGACTATGATCAAGTCAATGGCATTGCACTTCCCGTCCTGCAAGAAGCCCATCTTTAGCCACGTTTGAAAACCCGGCCGCGCCCGGCCTACATAGTTCTCTTCATATCTCGTGATCCGGAGCATGACCGGACGATTGATTTTCCTACTAAACAGTGCCGGGATCTGCATCACTGTCGTCCCAGCGATCTTGGACCCAAAACCTCCGCCACAATATTCAGACACGAGATTTATGTTCTCAGGGTCAATCTGGAGGGCCCCTGCAAGGGCAAACTTAGTCTGCTGTGAACTCTGAGTAGAAACGAATGCGTGAAGCGTCTCACCTTCCCAGTAGGCCATATTGGAGCGAGGCTCCATGGGGTGGTGGGTCAGCGACTGGTGAACGATCGTCTCTTCCAAAACGAGGGCTGATTCCGCGAACGCAGACTCTGGATCACCCTTAGTCCACTCGACCGGACACGATGGATCGGGCATCTCGCCAGCGTCCACCTTAGCGAAGTCCGTATTCGTCCACTTGAAATCGCTCCACCCATCCTGACCCGAGAACTGGTTTCCGTCCACATACGCGTTCGGGCCACCCGGGCGGAGGCTTTCGAGAGGATCAATAACAAATGGGAGTGGTTCGAAGTCGATTTCGATGGCTTCGATGGCAGCCGCAGCGGTTTCTTCATCCACGGCAGCTACAGCGAGAATCGGTTCCCCTTCGTACCGAGGTGTGTCCGTCAAACACGCCTCTCGCGGACCATCACGCGATGGAACTTCATCCGCCCTGAGAATGTCTATAACACCCTCCATCGCGAGTGCTCGACTCGCATCGACCCTGCGTACTCGAGCGTGGGGCATAGGTGAGAGAAGCAGCTTAGCAAACACCATGCCCGGTGCTCGAAAATCTTCAGCGTATCTGGCGCGTCCCGTGATCTTCGCGTGGAGATCTGGTGGCGCGATGTCGGCTCCTACCAGTCGTTCGGCCATAACTTTCTCCTTACACGCTGCGTGCGAGCTCAGCAGCTCGCATCGCACAAGTCAGAATCTTGTCGTAGTCGGCACACCGACAGAGGTTACCCGACAAGGCGAGCCGGGCCTCCTCTCGAGTTGGGTTGGGATTAACCTCGATCATCTCTGTCATAGCCATTATGAAGCCCGGGGCGCAGAAAGCACATTGGAAACCACCTTCTTCCATCACCGCCTTCTGAACCACCGACAGTTCACCCGTGTCGGCATCTTCCAACCCTTCAATAGTGGCAACTGAGCGACCGCGCACTTGGTGGGTGAGCATTGAGCAACCATACTGAGACACCCCGTCAATTAACACTGTACAGGCGCCGCACTCTGCCCTGTCACAGCCTAATTTCGTACCGGTGAGTCCGAGCTTGTATCGCAACGTCATAGCCAGAGTCTCATGCGGGAGCACATCCACTCGACGCTCTTGACCATTGACGTTCAGTGTAATCAGACGCTCGGTCGCAGTCTGATAAGTCGCCGCTCCGAGGAGTGGACTTCCACGGAAGAGGTAGCCAGCCGAAGAGGCGGTGGCACCTGTGGCGATAACACCCTTGATAAACGTGCGGCGAGAGTACTTTTTCTCAAGCACACTCACGGATTCTGCCTGATCCATCGAGCACTCCTGCTACATGGGGCACATCATATCCGGAAAGATACGGAGCAAAAGCTGACAGCGCGAGCACATTAGGCACTAACAGATCAGGATGTTTCTCGCCTGCAGTCCCTCTTTTTTAATCCATCCTGGAAAACAGGTCGATATGGGCTTCCACGATCCTACGCAACGCATCCGGATCAGGATCTAAACTCCAATCACCCTCAACACTGGTCCCACCGAGTGCTACGCCATCTCTCCTCGGCAACATATGGACAAAACCACCAGCGGTCTGAGACGCCGCTCCAAATGTGGAGTAGTCAACCTCCTTCTGCGGCATGAGAAGTGTTAGCTGACCCTTAAGAGGCGTGAGTTCCCCATCACCCACGAGAGCTTTGGCTCCAAGCCCGGTACAGTTCACTATGACCGACTCGGGTAACACAGAAAGGCTTCGCTGCGACTCAAAACGCCGAATAACGATACGACCCCTCGCTTTTCGAACGTCGTCAACAAGACGATCTAGGTACATCGACGGTTCGATCCGCATGGAAGGACGCTCTACAGCATAACGCGTTGGGAAAGGATGTTGCCCGGGCCCGTATATAGAGGAACCGACTCGGAGATCCTCAGGAAGGAGTCGATTCTCTCCACCGACGTCGTTCTCGGGTGGGGAGTCCTGAAGCGAATACCCTTCAATCCAAGAGATACCATATCCGCGTCCTACTAATAACTGGAGTTGGTGCCACGAAATCCGCGCTGCCCTTCTGAATTGCTCGTCCCACAGCAAGGTACGAAGGTCTCTATCCACCAATCCTGAAGTCGGAGTCCAGCTTGCAAGCGACATGTTCGATGTCGTATTCGGCGGCACGTCCTTCGCATATATAGTGACCTCGAAACCACGTCGCTGAAGCTGGATCGCAGTTGTCAGACCCACTACACCACATCCTATGACCGCCACCTGCCTCTCCGAGCGCTCAGCCGCCATTTCAGCTGCGATATATCCCGTCCCCCATGACAGAGACATCCCAGAACCACCGTGCCCGTAGTTGTGGATGAGCAACTTTTCTCCCAAGCGCTCAGGCCTCAGTAGAAACCCGGATGGACGATAGGGCCTAAGGCCAACCGTCGTTCGGATGACCCGCTCCCAGCCGGCATCGACGGGCTCGAGCCGGCGGACTCGGCGAACATCGCCGGCATTAACCGGAGGGAGGGACCCGGTACAACTCGCCATCCCAATGCTCGCGAGACCTAAGCCACTCATCTTTAGCATTGATCTTCGATCCATAAGACCCTCTTACCTTGCTACGATTCTCAGACACCACCCGGACTGAATTCGCAGACCTACTGAATGAAAGGGGCAAGACGCCTTTACTGTCACTGCAGAAGCCGAGCCTCGACTTTGACCAGTCACCACGCCCGCCCAACCAAAGCAGTGCGACGAAGCAGACCTTCCTGAACAGCCGTTAGCATGTTAGCGCGCTTCTCGCGTTCCGTATCGACCATCTCGTGCCCCTCCGCCCGCCTCAGTTCTGCGTCATTCTGATCTAGCGCATTAAGGCGGTCCAGAAGGGACACTCGAAAGTCCTCGGTCAGATCGCGCTCTATGACCACCTCAAAGCCAGACTGGGCAACCAAATCTCGTAGAGGGCCTCCGGTACCCAAATCCTCCGGGCCCAGCTCGGTTGCTTGAGCTCTCTCCGCTGCACCCAGCCCTTCTGCTATCTCAATAGTTACAACTACTAGTCTCCCATCTCTTTTAAGTACACGACGACATTCCCTCAGCACGGAGAGTTCCTCTAACACTCAACAGAGCACATCGGCCTGGCAAACAGCTGAGAAATGGGCATCGCCTATGGGTAATACCCGACCATCTCCACAGACTTGAAGCACACGCGGACCTAATGTCTCGCAAAGATCTTTGGCCCCCTGCCGCAGGGCCTCAAGCGGAACGTCGACTGAAACCAGCCTCGCGCCCGTCTCTTTCGCAATCAAAGAACCGGGCCAGCCTCTTCCGGCTCCAATATCCAAGAGAAGATCATCGTCACTGATTGCGGCTACAGAAGCCATCCACTCAGCCTGCTCAATCGTCGTCCATCCGTTAGGAATCAACCCACCAATCTCACTGCGAAAAGCGAAGCCGGCTTTAGTCCGAAACCGTAGATACCTATCCTCATACGAATGGATCGTGGTGCGCTGTTGGGCTAGGTCGTTCATCCTTCACGTCGGGCAAAGCGAGAGGCGGAGTGAGGACTAACGTATCCTCTCATCTCGCTCGCAACGAGCCACCACAATCCCCTTGGCGTCACACTCACGCCTTTATGCTCTTCACTGAACATCCGAGAAGACGCTTCTATCTCGACATCTCCTCGACTCATTTCTTTATGTGCCAGCAATCAGACCAAACTCGACAACACTTCAAGCTGAGACTCGACCTCACCCCATCTTTGAAGATCAGCCTTGAGAGAGTCATCCGTTTCTGCACGCTCTTGCTCTAGAAGCGTCACTTGATCGGGTGGAGTTCGCTCATAGAAACCATCTTCACAGAACGACGCATCAATCGAGTCGAGTCGAGCCTCGTGTACTTCGATGGCCTCGGTAATTTCTTCGAGCTCACGCTGCAGTCTCTTGATCTCCTTCGTAACATCGTGCGGGGATAAAGCACTGCTGCGTGTCCCATCACCTCCTCTGTCACTAGCCTTTCCCTCGCGTCCTTTTCGCCGTTTTTCGCGCCGAGCCTTCAGAAGGACTGTGTCGGCATCGAGATGGTCATCCCCCGACGCATGAACGTAATCCTCATAAGTGCCCAAGTAATCAGTCACTTCACCCGGCCTGATCTCAACGACTCGAGTTGCAAGCTGACTCACAAACCAGCGGTCATGAGATACAAATATTAGCGTACCATCGAAGGAGCGTAACGCCGCTATAAGCGCTTCGATCGACTCTAGATCCAAATGATTTGTTGGCTCATCAAGCACTAGAACGTTCGGGTTATCTAAGCCAAGACGAGCAAAAACAAGCCGAGCTGCTTCACCGCCCGACAGCGCGCTGACCTTCTTCTTGCCCTCATCCCCGGTGAAAAGCATCAGCCCCATCTGCCCGCGAACAAAACCCCGATCTTTACTGGGGCAGAAACGCCACAACCATGCTTCGGTCGACTCGTCGCTACCCGTGAACTCGTTCTTATTGTCCTGCGCGAAGTAACCGGGATGGGTTTCATACCCCCATGATACCTCACCCGCATCTGCCTGAAGTTCTCCCATCAGGATCTTCAGCAACGTTGACTTCCCAATGCCATTAGGGCCCATGATCGCGAGTCGGTCGCCTCTGTTGACTGCGAGATTCACACCGTGGAGGACCTCATTTTCCCCGAACGCCTTGTGAATGTTTTGAACCGTCAGGACCTCCTTACCACTCGGCCTGCGCTGCTCAAACCGGAAGGTCGGATAACGACGCGAGCTCCCAGGAAGAACACCCAGTTCCGCGGCCTTCTTCTCAATAAACCTCAGCTTACTCTGCGCCTGGCGAGCCTTGCTAGCCTT
>DLTN01000011.1:29650-41391 GCA_002500925.1 Gemmatimonadales bacterium UBA7835
ATCTCTTTCTCCCGGCGCTCACGCTCAGCCACCTTCGCGGCAAGAAACTGCGTATAGTTGCCGCGATATAGAGTCACCGTGTCGTAATCCACATCCAGAATTCGCGTAGACACATTGTCAAGAAACCGGTGGTCGTGTGAAATGATCACAACCGGGCCAAGAAATCCCTGGAGGAACTTCTCCAGCCATCGAATGGATATTATGTCGAGGTGATTAGTCGGCTCATCCAGAAGAAGAACATCGGGCGCCGAGGCTAGAACTTGTGCGAGAAGGACCCGCAGTTTGAAACCACCCGACAAGGTCGAAAGCGGCTTTCGATGCACCTCCGTAGGAAGGCCTAAGCCCTCAAGAATCGTAGCCGCTCTCGCTTCCGCAGCATACCCATCGAGCCGCTGAACTGTCTCCTCTAGTTCGCTGAAGCGCTCGTAGTCGAAATCTTCCTCGCCCGCCGCCAGGATAGCTTCTTTCTCCGAGAGCGCGTTCCATAGCTCGGGGTTACCCATAAGCGCGACCCCCAGAATCTCCTCGCTCTCGTAAGCGAAGTGATCCTGCTTGAGCACACCGAGACTGAGGGCTTTCGGAATCGAGACCTGCCCGTGGGTCGCCTCTATCGAACCAGAGATGACATTTAATAGAGTCGTCTTGCCCGAACCATTCGCACCTACCAGTCCGTATCGTTCTCCGGGGTTCAGCTGAAAGGAGGCACCTGAGAATAGAGTTCGATCACCGAACCCCTTCTCCAGATTGGAGATCGAGATCATAGGATCACCCTACCGGATCCTCCGGGCGAACAGTGTGGTAGTCCGTCCTGGCTTGCCAAGCAGCAGCAACCGCGAACAGCCGCTCTTCTCCGAATGGCGGAGCAGCCAAGTTCACGCCTCGCGGCACAGACATTCCCGAACCGGGGTCGGTGTCGAAGCCTATCGGCATGCAAAGCACTGGCATCCCGGTCCCGTCAAACGCACCCGAACCCTCAGTCAGTACGACATCACACTGGTTAAACAACTGTGTCTGGATTCGGTGTAAAAGCAACATACGCGCTTGCTGCACCTTCACGTACGTGTCCGCGCTCTGGAGCATACCATTTAGAAAACGTGGCAGTCGATCTCCGAATAAGCGCACGTCCCTCCTCAGTGGCTCGATGAAGAACGCAGTCGGATCTCCATGGGAGCCACCTAGTGGCTGCGAGGTCAGCTCCTCCCATTGCTCTGGCAGCGTTATCTCCCCTACTAACTGCACATTACCCATGGACTCGAGGTCACGAAGGAAGTCGGCACGCATTCTGGCTACTCCCTCATCGCCAGGGTCACTCCATCCAGGGAACACACCCACCCGAGTCGGCCAGCGGACAGGTGCGTTAAGACCTAGAGTTGGAGCCGCCGACCCAACGTAGTTAGGTGCAGGCGGAAGGCCCTTGGTCCGAGGGTCGTTTGGATCGGGGTGTGCCAAAACCTGAAGTAGTATGGCCGCATCCATAACATTTCTCGCCATCGGGCCTACATGGTCACGAGTGTAGCTTAGAGGAATGACACCATGTAGAGAAATCCGTCCGAAGGTGGGCTTTATGCAGGTGAGCCCTTGTGCATTCCCCGGTCCCACCACTGAGCCACCGGTCTGCGTTCCTAGTCCAGCAACCGCCATCCTAGCCGCGACCGCAGTTCCGGTACCCGACGAAGATCCTGCCGGCGAGTAATTAACGTCGTTGGGAGTCCACGCATTGCGGGTTGTAGGGATGGTCGTTCCATACACCTGTGCCCTGCCACCGGCGAGATTGCCCATCTGGGCCTTACCGATAATCAAGCCACCCGCTGATCGGATCGATGCAACTGCAGTCGCGTCGTAGTGGGGTTGAAAACCTTCGAAGACAAGAGAGCCACCCTCAGTTAGCATGTCCGTCGTATAAAAGTTGTCCTTCGGAGCCAAGCACACGCCTTTAAGGGGCTGATAGGACCCATCCGTCCCTGAACTAGCTGAGGCAAGAAGAGCATCTAGCGATGGGCGACCAGCATAGGCTCGGTAGAATTGATCATACCGGTCGATTCGGTCTACATGCGCTCGCACAAGATCCTCGGGCGAAACGACACCGCGCCTCAAGAAATCAACAGTCTCCGAAATCGTAAGTTCGGTTAGCTCACCAACCTGCTGACGTGTGTTAATCGATATCGGAATCTCTCTGAGATATGAGCTAGTCCTCTCTGCTCCCATAACTGGTCGCGGCACCAGGGCCTCAGCGCCTGCGGCAGCGGTCGTGATCCAAGCCATCCTCTCAAGGAACCATCGTCTTGAAATCACTGTGTCTTGGGGAGGCCTCACTTCTCGACCTCCTCTGTCCATGCAACAAAAGGGGCCGGGTGCGGCACGGGAAGATTGAACTGAGGATCAATGTCGAAATCAGCCGCTACCACCTCCTGACGAAGGATAGAGCGCCCATTTTCAAGGA
Source organism: Gemmatimonadales bacterium UBA7835 (assembly GCA_002500925.1). GTDB lineage: Bacteria > Gemmatimonadota > Gemmatimonadetes > Longimicrobiales > Gaopeijiaceae > UBA2589. Next base: position 32,091 of record DLTN01000011.1, read on the forward strand.
GGCGCTCCTGATCCATCGGAGCGTCGGGGTCAGAATCTGGGAGCACTGAAATATCTACGCCAAGAAGCTGATAGCGCGTCCGGATATAGACATTGAGCTCTTCATCCGAAGGTGAATGTATAGTCTTTTCCTTCATTAGTTCGTCCTTGGCGGAGCTATCTCGAGCAGCGTTAGATCTAGTTTGGCGTGGACCTCAGCAGAGGCTAGCCCCGCTGGTAAAACCACGGTATCACCTGTTTCGACCATCAAAGTTCGTCTCTCCGCCTCACCCCAAGTGATTATACCCGAACCACTTGCCACCATCAGCACACTAAGCTCGCCCGAGACAAAAGTGTGAGGCACCGTCCCAAGCGCGGTCCACTCATGCATTTGGAAGTGCTCGCAGCTAACAAGTGGGCGCATCGCCCAATCCCCATCGCCGGCTGCTACTTCTTTGAAGTCGACCGTTTCGGGCGCTGTAACCGTGAAGTCTATGCAAGCAAGTGCCTCGTGTATGTGCAGCTCTCGGCCAGTACGGCCCCAGTCAAAGATCCTAAATGTGGTGTCCGACGCAGTCTGGACTTCAGCAACCAAAACTCCTCCACCTAGGGCATGTACCGTACCACTCGGTAAATAGATGCATTGGCCGGGCTCTACAGGCTCTGACCGCAGCAAAGCCTCCACCGAGCCATTTTGAGCCGCCACCTGAAAGCGCTCAGGGTCTACACCTGCCACAAGACCTCGGTAGATCTTGGCTCCAGGCTCAGCAGCCACGACGTACCACGCTTCTGACTTAAGATGCACATCTGGATGCTCAGCTGCGTAAGCCTCAGACGGGTGGACTTGGACGGAAAGGTTCTCCCGAGCATCAAGGTACTTTAGTAAAAGCGGAAACGATCCATCGGGCGAAAGTTTCATCGTGCCAGTCACCACCGGCCCGAACTCCCTCATAACGTCCCCAAACGTCCGTTTACTTAGGGGTCCGTTCCTTATCACCGAACGGGCCGCCTCACCCCCTCCACCAGAGGGATTCGTAACCGAAAGATCAGCCAACTCCCAGGATTCACCGATCATTGTTTCTGATCCGCCGGGCAAAACCCGTCCAAGCTCCTTGAGCCCACGCCCACCCCAGACCTTCTCCTTGTAGATAGGCGCCAGTAACAATGGATACAGAGGCACAGGGATCTCCCACTCGGTTCAGATCATCGATTCAGGCGTCGCGGTCACTCAATCTACTTTAGCGGACGCGTCGCAGTGTAAAACTGCCCAAAGGGAAAAAACTGCCCTAAAGGTCAAAAAAACAGGAGCCCGACCACTACCAAGCTCTAGCGGTAGTGGTCGAACTCCTAAATCAAAATGTTTCCTGCAAAATCAATGTCCGATCTGCTCTCGGATGATGTTGGCCGTCCGCTCCGAGCGCACATCAGCGATTTCTTCGGCCCATGTTAGGGCCTCAGTCAGATCACTTATATCAACACCGTTGATGACCGCCTGACCCGTCGCTACTCGCTCGGCCCAACGCACCGAGTTGATGTCGTCGAGCATCATGTTAAGCGTTATGCCCGGACTGTCGTGAATGTTGTCACTCGGCATGCCTTCTCTCACAACGTCCAACTCACGCAGCACATTCCGTGAGCCTGGGGGGGACCGATAGTACTCTCCAACGAAGTGAGCCCGAGCAGACCCCCTCCACTTCTCAGTCAGCTCGTTTGCTACGTTTTGCATTCCGCGCTGGTTTCCACCGGAGTCGCCAATGAACACTATGTTCTCGAAACCATGCTGATACAGACTTTCGGCCATATCGGTCAGTACGGCCTCGAAAGTTTCTTGCTTCAGGCTAATCGTTCCGGGACTGGTCATGTGACCTGTCTGCGGCTCAATCCCACCCTCTGGCACCAACTCAAGTACAGGAGCACAAAGAGCATTTCCGAGGTACATAGCTATACGCGGGCAGTTTTCCCTGAGTACATAGTTATGCTTACCGGTTACGAGCCAAGGACCATTGGGCTCCACGCCCCCCGTAGAGATAATTGCGGTCGTCTTCCCGCCACTAAGCGCATCACGGACATCCATCCACGTCATTTCTTCGATCCAGAGCGTCTCGGTAGGCGGTAATGGATTGGGTGTATCTGCACAGTTCCACTCGTTGTCGGCGCATCTCCCTCCTCCCATATCACGCGGATCTGGATCGGGCCTTTGAAAGCCCGAAGGCGGACCCTGACGCCGCGCATTCCCAGCCCGCTGAGGCATCGGCATCGTGCCACCCATAGCCAGTGCATCACGGATGTAGCCTGCCGTCCAATCAGCGCGGAAGTCAACGATGTCCCTGGCCCACTCCATGTTTTGAACCCGGTCGGCAAGTGACACACCATTGATTGTCGTTAGGCCCGCATCCACTCGCTCATCGTATCGGATCGAGAACGGGTCATCTGCAAACATATTGAGTGAGATAATCGGATCGTCATGTAATCCATCTGCTTCGCCACTGGGGAACCCGCGTGAACCCATATACGCATCGACCGCGCCGTAATCGTAATACTCTCGCACGTGTGCAACGACCACATCTTCCCACATTAGGTTGAGTCGCTCCGCAACGTTTCGCATTCCAGCTTGATTACCACCGCTGTCACCAAAAAACACGATGCTGCGGAACCCATGCATCTTCAGACTGTGAGCAACATCCGTAAGCATGGCTTCGAACGTCGGCTGCGTCATCGATATAGTACCTGGGCTCGTCATATGACTCGATGGCGGATTGATATTTCCTTCTGGCACGAGCTTGATCACTGGAGCGCAAAGAGCATCCCCCAGTTCGCGCGCGATCGCGTCACAGTTCGTCCTCAGCACGAAGTTATGCTTGCCTGTGGCAAGGAATGGACCGTTCGGCTCCACACCCCCAGTCGTGATAAGGGCGGTTGTCTTCCCACTCTCAAGGGCGTCGCGGACGTCCATCCACGTCATTTCCTCAATCCAAACTGTGTTCGGCGCAGGAAGCGGATTCGGCGTATCCATACAGTTATACACGTTGCCAGCACAATCACCGCCACCCATTGAACGCGGATCTCGCTGCTGTTGGGCATCAGCTGCCGGCGTTGAGAACAACAAAACGCCTAAAGTGAGTCCGCTGACAGCGAAGAGGGTCTTCTTCATGGTATCTCCCGAGAGTCAAGTCCCCGGGAGACTGAGGCCGATCACACAAACGCGCCAGAGGTACCGTTACTTGCTACATCGTGACTGTCGGATCAGCACAGTACGTCGTCCAGCCCCGGTCACAGGCTAAAGAATAAAGCAGCGAGGTGTCCATCTCTACAATTGGACCCTTACTCCCCCGGATAACGATCGGAAGCTCATCATCAGGAGGGTTCGCATGCACGAAATCGGTCTGACGTGTCGCCACCTTCAGACTGTTCTCACAACCGGGACCGAAGCCCATGGCACAAGCCTGATTGAACGCGGCCCGGACGATCCCTCGGTCCAATCCTAGGGAGGAAAGCGTCACCCCAAGCTCGTTACAGGCCCAGCCTGATCCCCGTTCGCAATATACGGTTTCAACATCAGCAACGTACTCGCAAGCTCTAGCATTTCCTTCGCTACAGGCCTCCTGCCAGAACGGAAGATATTGGCCCGGGTGATCATCCCCTACGCCTCCACTGGTCCCCAGGCCAACAAACATCAACGCCCAGAGGCTCGCCGTGGCTAGCCGGGCAGGTACGATTCCTAGTGCGGCAAGTATCCGGGCAGGTTCCAGATACCTGAAAACACCCCTCACCGCGACAGCGTCGATTCGTCGAACCATCAGGTTCAGAATCGGGATCGGTAAAAGTTTGTCGTAGAACGTCGGAGCTCCCGCTAACTCTAGGATTCCAGCAAGGGCAATGGTGAAGGACGCATAGAGAAAGCCGAAGATCACCCGGCCCTGTTCCGTTCGAGGGGATGTTGCCGGATCGGTAAACAGGAGGTGCATTCCGAGAAATACAGCAATCGGGATATACGCATCACGGAAGAAGTATGCTCCCGTAAGTGCGTAGAAGCCGGCACTGAAAGCGAATGCGGTGGTCACGGCCGCGATTGTCATCGTCGCGACTCCGAACAGGATTTGTGCCGGAAGCGTGACAAGAAAAACGGCTAAATAGATGTGTGGCGGATTGAACAGCGACTGGGCGATCTCTTGGCCGAACGTGGCACCCGTCGTCCCGGTCAGAATCAAAACCAACGAGAACACACTGAGCGGGAACGAAGACGGGTTGAAAATGTGCCGCGTCGCTCCGTCTCGTTTCCAGTGAATGAAAGACTTTGCCGCGAAACCAAGAGCTATTACTACAAACTGCCAGTAGTAGAACTCAGGCCGGAACCAGAGAAAAAAATTGATGCTAAATAGGATGGGGAACGGCCCAAATCCGAGCTTAAACTGGTTACCGCGAGCGAGCTGCAGAAGCGCATCGAACCCGTATGCGAAGAACAACTGACCTACAATCAGCTGCATGTTGCCATACACGGCCGGGAGGAATGCTCCCCAGTACACCATGAGGCTGCCCTGCGCGAGCATCTGCAACCAATGCGGCGTTTTGATCACAACGGCCCACGACAGATCTCGGCCCGAACGCAGGGCGGCGAGATAGAAAACAAGGGCTCCAACCACGAGTACGCCCGCTGCACCATAGAAGCTGGCGGTGATCGTCGAATGCGTCGTCACCTGCGGCATCAGACGGGTCGTCGCGACAATAGCTGCGGCGAAACCGACCGGAAGAAGCGCGGCTTGGGTGGTAGAGAGCTGCCTAGAAATGGTGCGGGACTCCTTCAGTCCGGCTAACGATCCACAGAGAACTTACTCCCTTATCGACTCCGGGATCCAATACATCCCCAATTATAGTTGGAGCTTGCGCTCTCACCGAGCCACCGCAGAATACCGATCTACAGTCAATGAGTCGGCGGAGCTGAGCCGTTCCTGAGACTGCCCACAACCTGATTCTCTAAGCCAATTCGACTGATGCAGACACCCAAGACATTCCTCGTCCACGCTTGCAGAGTTGGTCTCGTCGTCGCTCTTCTCGTGACTAGCTTCGACAATTCTGCCACAGCACAGGCGCCAGACATGCAGACCACGATGTCGGCGCTGACGTTCCGCGAAATCGGCCCGGCGCTTATGGGAGGTCGAATCTCAAGCCTAGCCGTGGTCGAGTCAAAGCCGCAGTTCTTTTATCTCGGAACTGCTACGGGCGGCCTCTGGAAGACTGAGAATCACGGCACTTCTTGGACACCGCTCTTCGACGATCAGCCGACTAGCACGATCGGCGATGTCACGATAGACCAGAACAACCCCAATTTGGTGTGGGTGGGAACCGGTGAACCGCAAAATCGGCAGTCCTCCCCATGGGGCAATGGCGTATACAAATCGACGGATGGTGGGGCGACCTGGTCAAACATGGGTCTTGAAAAGACAAAGCACATCGGTCGGATGCTCATTCATCCCCGCAATCCAGAGACAGTTTATGTGGCGGCAGTCGGTGACCTCTGGGCACCGAACCCGGAACGAGGTGTGTACCGCACTCAAGACGGCGGAGCAAGCTGGGAACTCGTTCTTTACATAGATGAGAATACAGGTGCTATCGACCTCATTATGGATCCTAATGATCCCTCCACCCTTTTCGCTGCAATGTACCAGAGACGGCGAACCGGATTCGGGTTCAACGGCGGAGGACCGGGTAGCGGCATTTACCGAACTATGGACGGGGGCGAAAGCTGGGCTGAAATGACCGAGGGCCTCCCTGAGGGAGACAAAGGCCGAATCGGACTCGACGTCTACCAAAAGAATGGCAACGTCATCTACGCTCTTGTCGAAGCCGATACGCGAAGCGCCGGGCAGGGGTTTGGTCGGAGCAGCGGTCCATCAGAGAGTGGCCTATTTCGCTCTACAGATCGCGGTACGACATGGGAGAAGATGTCGGACACGAATCCGCGTCCCATGTATTACTCCCAGATCCGAATTGACCCGAGCAACCCTGACCGCATATACGTGCTTGGCACCTCACTTATGGTCTCGGACGACGCAGGACGAACGTTTAGGAGTGACGGTGCAGCAGAGGTCCACGTCGACCACCACGATCTATGGATTAACCCAGAGGATTCAGACCACCTGATCCTAGGCAGTGACGGCGGCGTTTCCGCGAGTTGGGACGGGACTGCGCACTGGCGCATGTTCGATAACCTGGCCCTGGGCCAGTTCTACACCATCGCCCACGATATGCGAGACCCGTATTACGTGTGCGGAGGTCTGCAGGATAACAACCCGTGGTGCGGGCCCTCGAATACCCGCTCATTCCACGGCATACGGCACTACGACTGGTACGAGACAGCATACGGTGACGGCTTTTGGACGGTCGTGGATCCCACGGACTCAACAATCGTATTCTCCGAGTCGCAGGGCGGGAACATGAACCGGTATGACTTGATCACAGGTGAGAAGACTCCAATGAGACCGATCACCGGACCAAGAGAGAATGGTGATACGACGAAGACATACCGGTTCAACTGGAACGCGCCTCTGATGATCTCTAGGCACGATCCTAGCACGATCTTCTTAGGTGGTAACTACTTGATGCGCTCCCGAGATCGCGGGATGGCCTGGGCAGAGGTTGGTGGCTTGGACCTCACTAAACAGATCGACCGGGACGAATTAGAGATCATGGGAGTGCCCGGCTCAGAACCCATGATGTCAATCCACGACGGGATATCCACATACGGGAACCTGACGGTCGTGGGTGAGTCACACTTCGACGCTGATGTCATCTACGCGGGCACAGATGACGGCAACGTTCAGGTGACCATGGACGGCGGGGAATCATGGACAAACGTTGTCGGTAACATCCCCGGTCTTCCAGAGCGCACTTACGTCAGTCGTCTCGCACCCTCAGCACACGTGGCCGGTCGGGTGTACGCAACCTTCGACGGGCACCGCAACGGCGACTATTCAGCGTACGTATACGTCAGTGAAAACTACGGAGAAGACTGGAGCCGAATCGACGACGGCCTACCCGAGGGATGGTCTGTAAACGTCGTTACAGAACATCACCGGGCAGAGAATCTTCTTTTCGTTGGCAATGAGATAGGGATATACGTATCCGTGGACCGGGGTGAGAGTTGGACCCGGATGAAAAACAACTTCCCAACGGTTCCAGTCGACGACTTGGTGATCCATCCCCGAGAGAACGACCTCATAGTGGGAACGCATGGTCGGAGTGCATGGATCCTTGAGGATCTCGGGCCACTAGAAAACCTCTCACAGGACGTAATGTCATCAGCTGCCCACATGTTCCCGATCCGGAACACCATAATGTGGGCCCAAAAAGGGGACTGGCCCTTTTACGGGGCATCCATGTACTCGGCACCAAACCCGCCGCGTGCCACCCGCCTGAGGTACTACGTGCGGGACGAAGTCGATGAGGACACACAATTCCGTATTGCTGTCTTAGATGCGGATGGTAATGAAGTCAGGACCTTCGAAGGACCTCATGACCGCGGTATAAACGAAATTCTTTGGGACTGGCGCTACGATCGTCCTTATGATCCTCCGGAAAATGAAGAAGGAGGCGGTTCCGGTAGGCGTGGCGGTGGTACTCCCCAGGGCCCGATCGTGATGCCTGGGTCTTACACCGTCAGGTTGGAGCTAGGTGAGGTATCGTCGTCCGAGACAGTAGTGATTCAGGCCGACCCGCGTCGCCCTATGGCTTTATCCGACCGAATGGCCAGACAAGATGCCCTGATGAGCCTGCATCGGCTCGCAACTCCATTGAACGAGGCAACCCTTTCGGCGCGCAAGCTGGGTGAGCAGTTCAATGAGACCTCCACATTACTGGAAGCATATGACGGCGATACCGACTCACTATCGCAGGCATTAAAGGCAATGCAGACGGAACTCGAAGAAATCTCAGAGGGACTTGGAGAAGCACGCAGTTGGGCGGGGGTTGCCAACGCGATACAGGGTTCCTCCACGCTCCCTACAGAGGACCAGTTTTGGCAGGTCGATGCAGCATGGGATGCAGTGCCACCACTGATCGAGCGCCTTAACACCCTCATTACCGATCAGGTCCCCGCCGTCTACACAGAAATGGATGCGATGGGGATCCGCCCAAGTCCGGGAGACACTATCTCAGTACCAAGACGGGGTAACTGACTGATGGACGCCTGATCAACCACAATACGCCACCCATCTAGTTGACCGGGTGCATATCCAAGTTGAGGCTGTTGAGAAATGTGATCCGGTTAGGTATCGCAGACGTGATAGTGAGCCTGAGAGATTCTGAGATCCGCTCAGGACGATACTGCACTGCCAGATAAGGTACGATGGTCTCGGCGATATCTTCGCGGGCGGGGAAATCCCTCGCATAGTCTGAAATAAAAGTCGGATCAGATGCTTGCGCAGCCAGCCAACCAGGTGAATTCGCATAACTTCCGTCCAGCGAAGTGTGCGCGGCCTCATGAAGGAGGGTCTCCTCTAGAATGCCGTCGGCGACATAGCGATCCCCCTGGTCGACGTGAATCAGGATGTTGTTATTCCCGCCACCGAACAGTTCGAGCCCTTTGTGAATCCACATGGTCTCTACATCCAACCGCAATGACGTAGGAATACGACCAACCGCTTCCGCATAGTATTCAGCTACAGTTTGCGCGGTAGCGGGGTTCAGGAATTCAGGATTCACCTGCACTTCGATCGCGAGCCCATCGTCGTATGTCGCATCAAATAAAAACGGGTTGGCCGTGATCCACCCATCAACCCGCCGATCGAACATGGTACGCTCACCCTGCCCTGAATAAGTCACACTTCCGTACGCGGTCGGGTCGCTGTCAGTGATGATGCCAGGATCGATGAAGATTGTCCCAGCGAACGGGGGCGACATCGGCACCGGTTCAGGGACCGGCAACAGATCTTCTCCGCACCCAGCCGAACTCAGCACCACAGCCAACACTGACGAGAGAGTCCTGCGCATGGTCAACGGGAGCTAGTTCAACCGTTACTACTAGGACACCATAGCGCGATCGCGGTAGCATCACGATCTGGGTTCTCTCTGAGGAATCGCTCAGCCCAGTCCGGGCCTCCCATGAACAAAAGTTGCACGGTATTGCCTCCGAGCTCGCCCGTCTCTTCGCGCAGACTATCCCACATGTCTGCTTCACTCGTGAATATTTCCGGACCCTCAGCATGGAGCATCGCCACCCTCTGGCAATCCTCAGGCACGGTATCCGACTCGATCAGTACCTGAACGGCACTCATCGGCACAGGATAGGCTGACCTGTCTAAAAGGACTGACTTGTCGACCGTAACGCA